>JAFMQP010000240.1 GCA_017354575.1 Acidothermales bacterium
GTGATCAACGGGCTCACCCGCTGGGGTGCGCGAGTGGTGCACAAGGGCAACGCGCTGGTGCACGTCTCCGGGCACGCGCCTGCCGGTGAGCTGCTGTACGTGCTCAACGTGGTACGCCCGCGCAACTTCATCCCGGTGCACGGCGAGTGGCGGCACCTGCGTGCGCACGCGCGGCTCGCCGAGGCCGCGGGCATCGACCCGCGCGGTGTCGTCATCGCGGAGAACGGGGTCGTCGTCGACCTGGTCGACGGACGCGCGGCGGTCGCGGGCGTCGTGCCGGTCGGCTACGTCTACGTCGACGGCGCCTCCGTCGGCGACGTCACCGAGTCGTCCCTCAAGGACCGCCGCATCCTCGGCGACGAGGGCTTCGTGTCCGTGGTCGTCGCCGTCGACGCGGCCACCGGCAAGCTCGTCGGCGGGCCGTCCATCCAGGCGCGGGGGTCGGGCATCGACGACGCCGCGTTCGCCGAGGTCGTGCCGCGGATCGAGGACGCGCTACGCTCCGCGGCCGCCGACGGCGTCTCCGACGTCCACCAGCTCACCCAGCTCGTCCGGCGGACGGTGGGCCGCTGGGTCAACGAGTCGTACCGCCGCCGCCCGATGATCGTGCCCGTGGTCGTCGAGGTCTGACGCGGCCGAGCCCCATGGTTCGCCGTGTGAAGGTCACGGGCTCAGGCGACGTGGCGGGGCGTGCGCGCACTGTGCCGTCCGTGCCGGCTACGGGGCTTGCCGCCGTGCACGCCGTCCATCCGGTCCAGCCGGGAGAGGTGTGCCCCCAGGCGGGTGTGCGGTGACCGCACCGCCCGGGCCGCGATCGCGAGGAACGAGGCGGCGCACGCGGCCACGACGACGATCACGAGTATCACGACGGTCACGTTGGCTCCCCCTCGCCTCGAACGTCCCCATCCTGACGCGGCCGGAACGCTCGTGTCCGGCAAATTACCGTATGTAGCCCACCCGGGCCACCGGTGACACACTCCGCTCGCCGCGCGCCGTCAGGCCACCTCGAACTCGCGCAGCCCCTCGGGCTCCTCCGGCAATGTGGTCAGGCCGCGGACGTGGGCGCGGCTCGGGCCGCGCCGGCACCAGGCGACCATCCGCTCGACCGACTCGGGCGGGCCCTCGAACACCGCCTCGACGGTCCCGTCCGGTCGGTTGCGCACCCAGCCCGTCACGCCGGCCCGGCGCGCCTCGCGCCGGCACGTTTCGCGGAAGAAGACGCCCTGCACGAGCCCGGAGGCCACGACCCGGGTACGCACCGTCGGCTCGGTTCCCATCCGGCCATTGTCACCACCGCCGTCGCCGTCATGTCGACGTGACGCCACCGGCCGGGTGCGGGCAGACTGGCGTCATGCGTACCGTCGAGGTGGATTCGCTGGGCGAAATCAGCAAGGTCGGGCTCGGCACGTGGCAGTTCGGGTCCAGGGAGTGGGGCTACGGCGAGCGGTACGCCACCGCCGAGGCGCAGGCGATCGTCCGCCGCGCGCTCGACCTCGGGGTGACGCTGTTCGACACCGCGGAGGTCTACGGGTTCGGCCGCGGTGAGCGGATCCTCGGCAAGGCACTGGGCGCGGAACGCGGCACGGTGACCGTCGCGACCAAGGTGACGCCCGTCGCGCCGGTGCCCGCGCTGGTCAGGCGCGCCGCACGCGGGAGCGCGAAGCGGCTCGGGGTCGACCGCATCCCGCTCTACCAGGTGCACTTCCCGAACCCCGTCGTGCCGGACGCCGTCGTGATGCAGGGCCCGAAACAGCTGCTGGCGGACGGGCTGGTCGGCGCGGTCGGCGTATCGAACTACTCGCTTCGCCGCTGGATCGCCGCGGAGCAGGCGCTCGGCTCGCCCGTGGTGTCCAACCAGGTGCACTTCTCGCTCGGGCATCTGCGCCCGCTGTGGGAGCTGGTGCCGTGGGCCACCGACAACCGGCGGCTGGTGCTGGCGTACAGCCCGCTCGAACAGGGTCTGCTCGCGGGGACGTACGACGAGAACCACCGTCCCCGCGACCTGCGCGCCACGAACCCGCTGTTCCTCCCGGAGAACCTGCGTCTCGCCGAGCCGCTGCTGCGCACGCTGCGCGAGGTCGGCGCCGCCCACGACGCGAAGCCGGCACAGGTCGCGCTCACGTGGCTGATGCATCACGAGCCGGTGGTGGCCATCCCCGGCGCCCACTCGGTCGAGCAGCTGGAGTCGAACGTGGCCGCCGCCGAGATCACGCTGGCCGACGACGAGTACGAGGCGGTCACCGACGCCGCGCGCGCGTTCCGGCCCGAGGGCGGGGCGGCGGCGTACGGCAAGATCGTCCGCGGCCGCATCGGCCTCTGACCGGGAACGGACGAGATGGCGAGACTCGCCGTGCTCGGTGGCGGCGGCTTCCGGGTGCCGCTGGTGTACCGCGCGCTGTGCGACCAGGACCTCGTCGACGAGGTCGCGCTCTACGACGTGGACGCCGACCGGCTCGCGGTCGTCGGCGCCGTGCTCGAGCAGCTGGCGGCGGGACACGCCCGCGCACCGGAGGTCGTGCCGTGCACCGACCTCGACGACGCGCTCGCCGGTGCCGCGTTCGTGTTCGCGGCGATCCGGGTCGGCGGGCTGTCCGGCCGGACCGCGGACGAGCGGGTCGCGCTGCGGCACGGCGTCCTCGGCCAGGAGACCACGGGTCCCGGCGGTGTCTGCTACGGGCTGCGCACCGTCCCGGTGATGACCGAGATCGCGGAACGGGTCGACCGGGTCTGCCCCGACGCGTGGGTCGTCAACTTCACCAACCCGGCGGGCATGGTCACCGAGGCGATGTCGGCGGTGCTCGGCGACCGCGTCATCGGGATCTGCGACTCGCCGATCGCCCTCGGCCGGCGCGCCGCGCGGGCGCTCGGCGTCGACCCGGCGGCGGCGTCGCCGCGCTACTTCGGCCTCAACCACCTGGGCTGGCTCGCCGGCCTGGTCGCCGGTGGCCGCGACCTGTTGCCCGACCTGCTCGCCGACGACGCGCGGCTGGCGTCGTTCGAGGAGGGCCGGCTGTTCGGCGCGACCTGGATCAGGGCACTCGGCATGGTGCCGAACGAGTACCTGTTCTACTACTACGCCAACCGCGAGGCCGTCCGCGCCGTGCTGGACGCGCCGGAGACGCGCGGGGAGCTGCTGCGCACCCAGCAGGAACGCTTCTATGCGGCCGCGGCCACCGACCCGGCCAGTGCCCTCGACGTGTGGGAGCGCACCCGCAGGGAACGCCAGGAGACCTATCTCGCCGAGAGCCGCGGCGCGGGCGACGCACGCGACGCCGACGACCTCGAGTCGGGCGGCTACGAGGGTGTCGCCGTGGCGCTGATGTCCGCGCTCAGCAGGGGCACGCCCACCGAGCTCGTCCTGGACGTCCGCAACCGTGGCGCGCTGCCCGTGCTGCCGGTCGACGCCGTCGTCGAGGTGCCGTGCCTCGTGGACGCCGCGGGCGCGCGGCCGCTGGCCGTCGGCGACGTGCCCGGCCACGCCGCGGGCCTGATGTGCCAGCTGAAGTCGGTCGAGCGCGACGCCATCCGTGCCGCCCTCACCGGCGACCGGTCGCTCGCCCTCCGCGCGCTGGGTACCCACCCGTTGGTCGACTCGGTACGCGAGGCGGAGCGCATACTGGACGAGTACGTGGCCGTGCACCCGCAGTTGAACCAGGTTTTCCGATCAGCCTCATAGGAGAGAGGCTCGAGCCATGAGAGCGCAGTCCCCGTTCGTCACGACGCCGCCGCACGCGGCCGAGGAGGACTGCCCGCCGGATGGCGACCCGTACGAGGCCCCGCTCGAGGATCCGTGCGAGGAACGGCAGGAGCTCGGCGAGCGCGCCGTCGGCACGCACGGCGAGCCCTACGACGTCTTCCTCGTCGGCACCGTCTTCCTCGACATGATCTTCACCGGGATGTCCGGCCCGCCCCGACCCGGCACCGAGCTGTGGACGTCCGGCCTCGGCTCCGCGCCCGGCGGCATCGCCAACCTCGCCGTCGCGATGAGCCGGCTCGGGCTCAAGGTCGGCCTGGCGGCGGCGTTCGGCGACGACATGTTCGGCGCGTACCTGTGGCGGACGCTGTCGGAGCAGGAGCAGGTCTGCCTCTGCGCGTCGCACCGGGTCAAGGGCTGGCCCACGCCGGTGACGGTCTCGATGGCGTACGCGGCCGACCGCAGCATGGTGACCTACGGCGAGCGCCTCCCGTTCGAGGAACAGCGGCTCGTCGACCACGCGCCCAGGTGCCGTGCCTGCGTCATCAGCCTCGACGACGAGCCGCCCGAGTGGGTGGCGGCGGCGCGGGAGAAGGGCGCGCTCGTGTTCGGCGAGGTCGGCTGGGACCCGAGCGAGCGGTGGTCGCCGGGACTGTTCGAGCGGCTCCGCGGCGTCGACGTGTTCCTGCCGAACGCGGTGGAGGCGATGGCGTACACCCGTACCGTCACTGCCGAGGCGGCCCGTGAGGAGCTCGGCAAGCACGTGCCGGTCGTCGTCGTGAAGGCCGGCGGGGAGGGCGCGTACGCGATGGACCGTGAGACGGGTGAGCGCGTGCACGAGCCTGCGCTCCACGTCGACGCGATCGACACCACGGGTGCGGGCGACGTGTTCGCGGCGGCGTTCGTCCTCGCCACCCTGTCCGGCTGGACGCTCGCGCAGCGTGTCCGGTTCGCGAACCTGTGTGCGGCCCTGTCCGTCCGCCAGTTCAGCGGGTCGCTCGGCGCGCCCTGCTGGCACGAGATCGGCGAGTGGTTCTTCGGCGCCGACATCCCGCCGGAGTACGCGTTCCTCGCGTCGTACCTGCCGGAGTCGCACGGCGCCGACCGCGCCCGCGCCCACCCCACGGTCCGCTACGCCGACACGTTCTGAGCCGCCCGGTCCGCCCCTTTCCACGGTCACGGGGATCAAGCGGTAAGGGGCGTGCATAGAGTTGGCTGGTGACGTCCCCCTCCACCTCCGCACCCGACGTGGGGGCGCCGCAACTGCGCAGGGGCCGCGTCCTCGCCGGCCTGATGCTCACGACGGGTCTCGCGGCGATCGACTCCACCGTCGTCGCGACCGCCGTCCCGCTGATCGTGCACGACCTCGGCCGGTTCTCGTTGTTCCCCTGGGTGTTCAGCTCCTACGTGCTCGCGACGGCCGTGACGACACCGGTGTACGGCAAGCTCGCCGACGTCTACGGGCGACGCCCGATGCTCCTCGCCGGCACGACGCTGTTCCTGCTCGGCTCGGTGTTCGCGGGCGCCGCCTGGTCGATGGTCGCGCTGATCGTCGCGCGGTGCGTCCAGGGTCTCGGCGCCGGCGCGTTGCAGAGCATCAGCCAGACGGTGGTCGCGGACATCTACCGCATCGAGGAGCGCGGCCGTATCTCCGGCTGGATGTCGAGCGTCTGGGGCCTGTCCGCCATCATCGGCCCCGCGGTCGGCGGCCTGCTCGCGCAGTACGCCAGCTGGCGCTGGATCTTCTTCATCAACCTCCCGATCGGTCTCGCCGCGCTCGCCATGGTGATGCGGTACCTCCGCGAGCACGTGGCGCGCACCCGCCACCGCATCGACGTCGAGGGCGGCGTCCTGCTCGTGCTGTGGACCGGCCCGCTGATGCTCGCCCTGCTCTCCGGCGGCACCAGGTGGGCGTGGTCGGCGTGGCCGAGTCTCGCGCTGTTCTGCGGGACGGCCGTGGCGCTGGTCGCGTTCGTGGTGCGGGAACGCAGGGCGGCGGAGCCGATGCTGCCGCCGTGGGTGTTCCGGCGCCGCATCGTCTCCGGGCCCAACCTGAGCAGCCTCTGCGTCGGCGTGACCGTCAGCGGCCTGACCATCTTCCTGCCGACGTTCGCGCAGACGGTCCTGGGCGCGACGCCGATCGTCGCCGGCTTCGTGCTCGCGGTGATGTCCATCGGCTGGCCGGTCGCGGCCTCACAGGCGTCCAGGCTGTACATGCGGATCGGCTTCAGGGACACCTCGCTGGTCGGCGCGGCGTTCCTGATCGCCGCCGCCGTGGTGTTCTGGATGCTCGGCCCGGACGCCGGGATCGTGCACGTGGCCGTCGCCAGCCTGCTCACCGGCGTCGGGTTGGGGCTGTTGTCCAACTCGATGATGATCGGCGTGCAGTCGATCGTCGGCTGGGAACGGCGCGGGGTGCTCACCGGCTCGATGATGTTCACGCGGACCATCGGCACCGCGCTCGGGGCCGCCGTGTTCGGCGGCGTGGCGAACGCCAGTCTCGGCCACTGGCTGGCGAACGCGCCGAAACCGTTACGCGGCAAGCTTCCCGCGACCGTCGACAGCGCGGCCAGGCTCGTGACGGGAGGCCACGGTGACGGTACGGTGACGGCGTTCGTCCGCGAGGGCCTCTACGTCGCGGTCCACCGGGTGTTACTCGGCGTGGGCGTGGTGGCCCTCGTCGCGCTCGTCGTCACGCTCGTCACGCCGCGGCGATTCCGCC
>JAFMQP010000241.1 GCA_017354575.1 Acidothermales bacterium
CCGTCGGCCTTCACCTGCCTCGGCGCGTACGGCGCGGGCAGGAAGTCGAGCGAGACGTTCGACTCGGCCCGGACGTCGGTGCGGACGGCGGTGACGATGCTGGGGTCGCTGCCGGTCGGCAGGGTCAGGTTGAGGCCGGGCTTGACCGAGTACCGGTCGTAGCCGCGCAGCTTGCCCGCGGTCCACTGCGTGCCGTCGAAGTCGGTGAGCGAGACGGTACGCAGGTAGTCCGGGTCGCGGCTCGTCGAGGTGTAGGTGAAGAGCACGGCGTTGCTCTCGCGCAACAGGGTGCGGCGCATCGACACGACGGGATCGGGCGCGCGCAGCGTCGGCGCGCCGAACCGGTCGAGCCACGAGTTGCCCGAGCCGTTGGCGCCGGCGAACGACCGGTTGGACTGCGGGACGAACGCCGGGACGACCACGGCGACGAGGACGGCGGCGACGCCGATGCGGCGGCCGAGGCTCGCGACGGTTGCGGTGTCGGCGCTCTGGCGCACCAGCCGGCGCGGGCCGCGTTCGCCCGGCCGGCGGACGAGCACCGGCCGGCCCCACTGGCGCAGCCGCTCCCGGTTGTCGCTGAGCAGCAGCGCGAGGAACCCGGCGGCGCCGAAGAGGAACGCGAGCCAGCCCGGCCCGTCGCGTAGCACGCCGGCGGAGATGCTGAACAGCGCGAGCATCGGCAGGCCCGCGCCGCCCGGCCTGCGCAACCGTACGGCGATGAAGTCGACGAGGAACGCGACGACGCCGACACCGCCGACCGTCAGCAGCATCAGCCCACCGGTCTCCGGCGCCGGCGTCGCGAACCGCCGCACGTCGATGAACGCGCTGACCAGGAGGTCGTGCATCGAGTCCAGCGACGCCGGTGTCGGCAGCACGCCGACGAGCGCGGTCGACCGGGTGAACGTGCCGGTCAGCAGGAGCAGCAGCACGGCGGCGTGCACGACCGGGGTGAGCAACCCGGGGACCCGTGCCCACCGGCACACCCAGCCGGTCCCCGCCATGGCGAGGACCACGAGGAGTGCGAGGTACGGCCAGCGCCCGGTCTCGAGCAGCGGCCAGAGCGCGGGCGTGGACAGGTACGAGGCGGCGGCGGCGAACACTGTCAGCCTGGTGCGTCCCGTCCTCATCCGCGTGCCCCCGCCGGCGTTCCCGGGAAACCCGCCTCGGCCAGGCGCGAGGCCGACGCGGCCGCGCCCGCGAGCGGCCATGCCTTGGCCAGCGCCCGGCCGTACCCGACCGGCACGACGCGCCAGCCGGCGGCCCGCAGCCGCCGCGCGCTGTCGGCGTACCTGGCCGCGTCCGCGTCCCGCACCTTGGCGGAGGCCCAGGACATCGAGTCGACGAGCACCGCGATACCCGTGCCGCGGCCCTGCCGCAGCCGGGCGACGAGGTCGGTGTCGTCGTCGTCGAGCATCCCCAGCACGGTCACGAGCAGCCCGTCGCCGGCGGTGACGCGCCCGCCGCCGATGCCGTGCGCGAGGTCGAGCCGGCGGGACGGCCGGACGACGGCGAGCTCCTCGAGGAGCATGCCCTCCAGCGGGCCGCCACCGACGTCGGCGAGCCCGCCGTACCCGGTGAGCATCACGCCCGCGTCGGTGGCGAGCTGCAGGCCGAACCCGTCGCGTGACAACGCCACGCCGATCGACGCCGCCGCGCTCACGGCGTACTCGAACGCCGAGCCCGGCCCCTCGCCGTGGTACGCGCGGTGGCGCGTGTCGAGGAACAGCGTGCAGCGGCTCTGCCAGTGCTGTTCCTCCCTGCGCACCATGAGTTCGCCGCGCTTCGCCGTCGTCTTCCAGTGCACGCGACGCAGGTCGTCGCCGTGGCGGTACTCCCGGGTGGCGGCGTCGTCCTCGCCTGCCGCGGCGATGGTGTGCGCGTGGCTGTCGCCGCCGCCTGTCCACTCACCGGTGACGTGCACGTCCGGCAGCGGCTGCACGGCTGGGGTGACGACGAGCTTGTCGACGCGGGCGAACGACCTGGTCAGCTCGACCAGGCCGAACGGGTCGGCGAGCCGGACCGACAGCGGCCCGATCTCGAACCGGCCGCGGACGTCGGAGCGCAGCGTGTACGAGATCTCGCGCGTCCCACGGGGTTCCAGCCGATCGAGGACGAACCGGGGCGCGCTGCCGAGCTGGTACGGCACAGCTTCCTCGATGAGCAGCAGACCGGTCGGCAGCCGGGAGACGTTCTCCACCCGGAACGTGACGCTCGCCGCGTGGCCCGCCGAGATGCGCGGCGACTCGAGCGTCCGGTGGGCGGTGAGGCGGTACCTGGTGCGCGCGACGACGAGCGCGGCGGCGATCGGCAGGACGAGCAGCAGCAGGCCGATCCGCAGCAGGATCCGTTCGCCGAGCAGCAGGCTGCACAGCGTCGCGGCGATACCCGCGCCGAGGAAGCTACGTCCTCGGAGGGTGAGCGAACTCAGTGTCTGCCGCATCGCCCGCCCCGCCGGTCAGCCGGTCCTGCGGCGGGACGCCCCGCCCGGTACGGGCACCCGTTGCACGCACTCGCGCACCACCTGCTGGGGGGTGCGCCGGGCGATCTGCGCCTCCGCCGTCGGCAGCAGCCGGTGGGCGAGGACGGGTTCGGCCAGGGCCTGCACGTCGTCGGGCACGACGTATGTGCGTCCGTCGAGAGCGGCGTACGCGCGGGCGGCGCGCAGCATGTGCAGCGCCGCGCGCGGCGAGGCGCCGAGGCGCAGGTCCGGTGAGTCGCGGGTGGCCGTGACCAGGTCGATCGTGTACTGCTTGACGTTCTCCGACACGTGGATGTCGCGCACCGCGCCGATCAGCTGCGCGACCTGGGTGGCGTCCGCGACCGGTTTCAGCCGGGTCAGCGGCGACGTCCTGCCGTGCAGGTCGAGCATCTCCAGCTCTGCCTGCGGTGCCGGGTAGCCCATCGAGATGCGGGCCATGAACCGGTCCCGCTGCGCCTCGGGCAGCGGGTAGGTGCCCTCCATCTCGATCGGGTTCTGCGTCGCGACGACGAGAAACGGCGTGCCCAGTTCGTACGTGACGCCGTCGACGGTGACCTGCTGCTCCTCCATGCTCTCCAGCAGCGCCGACTGGGTCTTAGGCGAGGCGCGGTTGATCTCGTCGCCGACGACGATGTTCGCGAACACTGCGCCGGGCTTGAACTCGAACTCGTGCCGCTCCTGGTTGAACACGCTGACGCCCGTGATGTCGCTCGGCAGCAGGTCGGGCGTGAACTGGATGCGCCGGACGGAGCAGTCGACCGACCGCGCGAGCGTCTTCGCGAGCATCGTCTTGCCGACGCCCGGGACGTCCTCGATGAGCAGGTGCCCCTCGGCGAGCAGCACGGTGAGCGCGACGCGTACGGCGTCCGGCTTGCCCTCGATCACGCTCTCGACGGCGGCGCGGATAAGTGACGTCGTCTCGGCTATCTGATCGAATCCGTCGGGGATGTCACCAGCGGGCACGTCCTTCTCGGACAGGGTCACCTGACCTCCTCGATTCGACCGTCGATGCCCCTCGCCGGCGACGACCGGTCACTTCTCCAGCATGCCGCCCTCGTGGACCGGTCACGCACCCGACAATTGTCGAACGATCGGTCGCGCGACGCCACCGGAACGGTCACGCCGGTCTCGGCGTTCCGCGTCCCCACCGAGGGTGAGTCGACGGCCACGACTGTCGCGGATGCCCATCATCCCCCACCGCACTCCATCAACCCTGACCTGCCCCTCTGCTCTACGCGTGGGGCTGTTGCGGCGTTCACGGGGCGGCCCGTGGTTGACGGTGGGGGAAAGTGGCGTACAGTGGAGCGCACTGGAGTCGACGGGCAGGGACTGCAGGGGGGAGGGAGCGCGATGGCGCTCTTTCTCGGCACCCACCGCCCCCGGCTCGACGAGAAGGGACGGCTGTTCCTTCCCGCGAAGTACCGCGACGACCTGGCGGGGGGCCTGGTGATCACACGTGGGCAGGAGCGCTGCCTCTACGTCTGGCCGGTCGCCGAGTTCGCCACCCTGACCGAACAGCTCCGCGAGGCGCCGGTGACGCACAAGGCGTCCCGCGACTTCCTCCGCATGTTCTTCGCCGGCGCGTCCGACGAGGTCCCCGACAAGCAGGGCCGGGTCACCGTGCCCGGCCAGCTGCGCGAGTACGCCGGGCTGGACAAGGAGTGCGTCGTCGTCGGCGCCAACAACCGGCTCGAGATCTGGGACGCCGCCGCGTGGCAGGCGTATCTCGACGACAAGGAGCAGGCCTTCGCCGAGCAGTCGGAGGAGGTGCTGCCCGGCTTGATCTGAGCAGTGGAGTGTCGAGCGCAGCCGTGTGGCGCGGTCTCCACCCGCAGTGCGGGCGAGGTCCCCTGGCGCACCTTCCCCGGCGCCAGGTGACCGTGCGGATCGGGCACGACCGGTGACCCCGCCTACCTGACGCACCTTCCCCGGCGCCAGGCAGGGGTCCGGCCCGCCGAGCGGATGGAGTCCGGGCCACACGGTGCGCGTCGGCCGCGAGCCGAACGCAAGGGGGGTCGAGATGGACGAGGCAGCGCAGCACCTGACGGGCGCGTCGCGGGCGCGCACGAGTGAGCCCGACCACCTGAACAAGGCCGCCGAGCAGGTGGCGCGGGCCGTCCAGCGGGACCGGACCGGACGGGTCTCGCTCGGTGCCGACATCGCGAGCAGCGCCGTGCTGCTCGGGATCGTCGTCGGCTTCACGGTGCTCCTCGTCCTCCCCATCGCGCTGATCCTCGGGCTCGTGCTCTGATGGCCGAAGGGACACCCGCTCCACACGTGCCGGTCATGCCGGAACGCGTCCTCGCGTTGCTCGCGCCCGCGCTCGCCGCGCCGGGCGCGGTGCTCGTCGACGCGACCCTCGGCTTCGGCGGGCACGCGGAGCTGCTGTTGCGCGCGCACCCCGGGCTGCGGCTCGTCGGCCTCGATCGCGACCCGGCGGCGCTCCGGGCGTCGCGGGCCCGGCTCACCGAGCACGCCGGGCGCATCACGCTCGTGCACGCCGTCTACGACCAGCTGCCGCGCGTACTCCACGACCTCGGGCACAGCCAGGTGCAGGGCGTGCTGTTCGACCTCGGCGTCTCGTCGGTGCAGCTCGACGAGCGTGAGCGCGGGTTCGCGTACTCCTACGACGCGCCCCTCGACATGCGCATGGACCCGACGGCCGGCGTGACCGCCGCGGACGTCGTCAACGGCTACGCCGCGGACGAGCTGGCGAGGGTGCTGCGGGAGTACGGCGAGGAACGGTACGCGAAGCGGATCGCGGCGGCCGTCGTGCGGGAGCGGGCGCGGGAGCCGTTCACGTCGACGGCACGGCTCGCGGCGGCGATCAGGGACGCGATGCCGGCGGCCGTCCGCCATGCCGCCGGCGGCGGCCATCCCGCGAAGAGGTCCTTCCAGGCGCTGCGGATCGAGGTCAACGGCGAGCTCGAGGCGCTCGAGCGCGCGCTGCCGGCCGCGCTCGCCGCGCTCGCGGTGGGCGGCCGGGTGGCCGTCCTCTCGTACCACTCGCTCGAGGACCGGCTGGTCAAGCAGGTGCTGCGTGCGGGCGCGACCAGCACCGCACCGGCCGACCTCCCCGTCGTGCCGCCGGAGCTCGAACCGGAGCTGCGGCTGCTCACCAGGGGAGCGGAACGCCCGGACGCCGCCGAGCTCGCCCGCAACGGCCGCGCGGCGTCCGCGCGGCTCCGTGCGGCGGAGCGGATCCGGGCGAGGAGGGCGGCGTGACCGCATTCGACACGACACAGGAGGGCAGAGCCGATGGTTGACCGCCTCGCCGAGCGGGTCCGGCCGGCGAAGCCGAAGCCGCGGCCGCGTGAGCACGACACCCCACGACGGGTCGACCGGGTCGCCCCGGTGCTGCGGTCGGTGCCGGAGCGGGTCGCGGCGCCGGCCCGGGCGCCGTTCGTCGCGCTCGTCGTCCTGTTGCTGGGCGGTGGCCTGGTCGCGCTGCTGCTGCTGAACGTGGCCCTCGCCCAGGACTCCTACCGGCTGCACCAGCTGCAGAAGCAGACGGCGCTGCAGTCGGAGCAGAAGGCGGCGTTGCAGCAGCAGGTGGCCGCCCGGCAGGCGCCCGCCGTGCTCGCGAAGCGCGCCGAGGGGCTCGGCATGGTGCCGGCGGACGACCCCGGGTTCATCGACCTCTCGAAGGGCACGGCGCGCGGCAAGCCGCACCCGGCGCACGGCGGCCCGACGGCGGGTGCCGGATCGGGCCATGGCTGAGCGCCGCGGCCGAGGCGGCGGTAACCGCACGACGCCACGCGGCAAGGCGTCGTCCGGGCGGCTGCCCTGGGAGGAGCCGGCGCCCTGGGACGAGCCGGAACCCACGTCCCGCGGCTCGTCGCGGTCCCGAGGCGCCGGCGCCCGTGGCGGACGGCGTGGCACACAGGCCCGCGGGCGCGGCGGCAAGGCGAGCGCGGCCGGACGC
>JAFMQP010000242.1 GCA_017354575.1 Acidothermales bacterium
GCCGGCGGTGCCGCAGGAGACGTGCCGGTTTCCCGGCTGCCGGTGGCTCGCTCACCGGCCCGGGCGGCGCGCGTCCGACGACCTGCCGCCGCTGTGTCGACGGCATCGCCGGTTCGTCGTCCGTGGTGGGTGGCGGGTGCTCAGGACGCTCGACGGCGGGTGCGTCTGGACGAGTCCGGAGGGGAGGCGATACCACGTCCGACCGTAGGATCCTGGTGGCATGGAGATCAGGACCGCGACGCCCGCCGACTGGCCGGCCATCTGGCCGTTCTTCCGGCGCATCGTCGCCGCGGGGGAGACGTACGCGTACGACCGCGACATGACCGCGGAACGTGGGCGTGCCGTCTGGTTCACCGAGCCGCCGGGACGCACGGTCGTGGCGGTGGACGACGACGGCACGGTGCTCGGCTCGGCGAAGATGGGCCCGAACCAGGGCGGCCCCGGCGCGCACGTCGCCACGGCCAGCTTCATGGTCGACCCGGACCGGTCGGGGCACGGCGTCGGACGGGCGCTCGGCGAGTACGTCGTGCGGCGGGCCGCGATCGACGGCTACCGGGGCATCCAGTTCAACGCCGTGGTCGAGTGCAACACGCGTGCGGTCGCGCTGTGGCGTTCGCTCGGCTTCGAGGTGGTCGGCACCGTGCCGGAGGCGTTCGACCACCCGGAGAAGGGCTACGTCGGGCTGCACGTCATGTTCCGGCGGCTGCCCTGACGGGCGGCGCGCTCAGTCCTCGAGGTCGGCCGCCCGGATCCGGTACACCTGCAGCGTGAGGTCGTAGTACTTCTCGGTCTCGCCGACCCACTCCATCCCGAGCCGGCCGGCGGTCGCGATCGCGCGCGTGTTCGTGGGACGGGCGACGGCGTAGAGCTCGTCGACGCCGCCGGACTTGAACGCCCAGCGGAGCAGCGCCCTGCCGGCCTCGGTGGCGTAGCCGTGGCCCCACTCCGACGGCGCGAGCTGCCAGCCCAGCTCGAGGTCCTCCTCGTAGGGCGGCAGCAGCCGGATCAGCAGCCCGCCGACGACCTCGCCGGTCTCTCTCAGCACGATCGCCCAGCGGCCGGCCGGTGCGATGAAGTTCGGCTGGTCCTCGACCCATGCCTGCAGGACGGCCCGCATGGTCGGGAGGTCCTGGACGCGCTCCATCGCAGGCGACAGCCAGCGCGCGACGTCCGCGGTGCCGTACACGGCGAGCGCGGCCTCGGCGTCGTCCTCGGTCCAGTCCCGGATCAGCAGCCGCTCGGTCGAAGCGATCACCGCCACAATGCACCTGCCCGTCGTGCAGAAGGGGAGATCACGCTACCTCGGCGAGGCTCCCCTCCGGGACGTGTCACGGCGGCTCGACGGGCAGCGGCAGGCCGACGTAGTTCTCCGCCAGCACGGTCGACGCCGCGAGCGAGCCGGCGACGTACGCCAGCTCGGCACGTTGCACGCGCTCGCCGAACTCGTCGTGGTCGGGCATGACGTGCAGCATCGACGTCATCCACCAGGAGAACTGCTGCACCCGCCAGACCCGGCGCAGGCAGAGCTCGGAGTACGCGTCGAGCTTCCCGGCATTGCCGTCGCGGTACCAGGCGGCGAGCGCGTCCGCGAGCACGACGACGTCGGCGACGGCGAGGTTGAGCCCCTTCGCGCCGGTCGGCGGGACGATGTGGGCCGCGTCGCCGGCGAGGAACAGCCGGCCGTACCGCATCGGCTCGGTGACGAAGCTGCGCATCGGCGTGACGCCCTTGTCGACGATCGGGCCCTCCGCGAGCGACCAGCCCTCCGTCGCGAACCGCGCGTGCAGCTCTCCCCAGATCCGCTCGTCCGGCCAGTCGCCGATGTCCTCGTCCGGGTCGACCTGCAGGTAGAGCCGGCTGAGCGCGGGGGAGCGGAGGCTGTGCAGCGCGAACCCGCGCCGGTGCCGGCAGTAGATCAGCTCCTCGGTGGACGGCGGCACCTCGGCGAGGATGCCGAGCCAGCCGAACGGGTAGTCGCGGAGGTACGTCCGGAGCACGCCGTCCGGGATCGACTCTCGGCACACGCCGTGGAAACCGTCGCAGCCCGCCACCAGGTCGGCGTAAAGCACCCGCGGCTCGCCGTCCGCGTCGCGGAACTCCACCCGCGGCGCGCCGGTGTCGACGTCGTGTACGCGGACGTCGGAGACGTCGAACAGCAGCGGGCCGCCCGTCTCCAGCCGCGCGGCGACGAGGTCCTCGACGACCTGCTGCTGGCCGTAGATCCAGATGGACCGGCCGGTCAGGTCGGTCAGCGGGATGCGGTGCCCGACGCCGTCGAAGCGCAGCTCGAGACCGTGGTGCGGGATGCCGTCGCGCTCCAGCCGGTCGGCGAGGCCCAGGTGCCGCAGCACGTCCACCGTCCCCTGCTCGAGCACGCCCGCGCGGACACGTCCCTGCACGTACTCGCGGTCCCGCGCCTCGAGGACGACGCACTCGATGCCGAGCCGGTCGAGCAGGTGCGACAGCACCAGGCCGGCCGGACCGGCGCCGACGATCGCCACCTGTGTGCGCATGCGTGACCGGCCTCTCCGCGGGATGGACCGTGCCACGGTACGCCGTTCGGCGGATGCGGCGTAACGACGAACGCACGCTTGGTACCGTGCGGTCCGTGAGCGAGCGTCAGCCAGCGCGTGGGGGTTCGGTGGGGTGGGATAGGCACAGCGTACGGAAGGCCGTCGTGCCGGTCGCGGGTCACGGCACGAGGTTCCTGCCGGCCACCAAGGCCGTGCCCAAGGAGATGCTGCCGGTCGTCGACAAGCCAGCGATCCAGTACGTCGTCGAGGAGATAGCGGCGGTCGGGCTCACCGACGTGGTCATGGTGACCGGCCGCGGCAAGCGCGCCATCGAGGACCACTTCGACCGCGCCCCCGAGCTGGAGGAGGCGCTCGAGGCGAAGGACGACGAGGGCCGGCTGCAGCTGGTCAGGAAGCCGACCGGGCTCGTCCGCCCGCACTTCGTCCGGCAGGGCGACGCCCTCGGTCTCGGCCACGCGATCCTCTGCGCGGCCGAGCACGTCGGGGACGAGCCGTTCGCCGCGCTGCTCGGCGACGACCTGATCGACCCGCGCGACCCGCTGCTCGCCCGGATGCTCGAGGTGCGACGCGAACGCGGCGGCAGCGTCGTCGCGCTGATGGAGGTCGACCCGGAACACGTGTCGCTGTACGGGTGCGCCGCCGTCGAGGCCACCGATCAGGCCGACGTCGTCCGCGTCACCGGGCTGGTCGAGAAACCGCCGAAGGAGAGCGCGCCGTCGTCGCTCGTGGTCATCGGCAGGTACGTGCTCGCGCCCGAGGTCTTCGACGTGCTCCGCGAGACGCCGCCCGGTCGCGGCGGCGAGATCCAGCTGACCGACGCGCTGCAGGCCCTGGCCCGGCGCGACGGGGCGGGCGGCCCCGTGCACGGCGTGGTGTTCCGCGGCCGCCGCTACGACACCGGCGACAAGCTCGAGTACCTCACCATCGTCGTCCGGCTCGCCTGTGAGCGTGACGACATCGGCCCGGATTTCACGAAGTGGTTGCGAGAGTACGTCGGCCGCACCGTCTAGGGTCTCCTTGAGACACCGCTTTACGACTCGGGAGAGGTGACTGCGTGAAGTCGGTCGACCAGCACCTCGACGACATCCTCGCCACCGTCGAGCCGTTGCATCCGCTCGACCTCCAGCTGATGGAGGCGCGCAACTGCTTGATCGCCGAGGACGTCGTCGCGCCGGTGACGCTGCCCGCGTTCGACAACGCCGCGATGGACGGCTACGCCGTCAGCTCGGAGGATCTCGCGGAGGCCTCCGACGACGCCCCCGTCAGCCTGCCCGTCATCGGCGACATCCCCGCGGGGAGCCAGCAGCCGCTCGCCATCCGGCCCGGCATGTGCGCGCGGATCATGACGGGCGCGCCCGTCCCGCCCGGCGCGGACGCCGTCGTCCCCGTCGAGTGGACCGACGCCGGGCTGGCCAAGGTGTCGATCGCGCGCGCGCCCGCGCCCGGTTCGCACATCCGCCGCTCCGGTGAGGACGTCGCCGCGGGTGACACCGTGCTGTACGCCGACGAGCCGCTCACCGCGGCGCGGCTCGGCCTGGTGGCCGCGATGGGCCTCGAGCGCGTCCGGGTACGGCCGCGGCCACGGGTCGTCGTCATCTCCACCGGCAGCGAGCTCGTCGAACCCGGCCAGCGACCGGACTCGGGACAGATCACCGACTCCAACAGCTACCTGCTCACCGCCTGCGCCATCGACGTCGGCTGCGTGGCGTACCGGGTCGGCATCGTGCCTGACGACCCGCGCACCCTGCTCGCCATGCTCGAGGACCAGCTGATCCGGGCGGACGCCGTCGTCTGCAGCGGCGGCGTGAGCAAGGGCGCGTACGACGTGGTGAAGGAGGTGCTCGGCCGGCTCGGGACGGTGAAGTTCGAGGAGGTCGCGATGCAGCCGGGCAAGCCGCAGGGCTTCGGCACCCTCGGGTCCGACAACACCCCGATCTTCGCGCTGCCGGGCAACCCGGTGAGCACGTTCGTCTCGTTCCAGGTGTTCGTGCGGCCGGCGCTCACCAAGATGATGGGCATCGGCGCGCGCCGGCTGCGTATGGTCCGCGCGACGCTCGACGGCAGGGTGCTCTCCGCGCGCAACCGCCGCCAGTTCGCCCGTGGCCTGCTGGTCCGGCGCGGCAGCATCTCCCACGCCGTGACCCCCGTCGGCGGGCACGGCTCGCACCTGATGGGCGGGCTGGCGAGGGCGAACTGCTTCATCGTGCTGCCGGAGGACGTCACCGAGGTCCACGCCGGCGGCTCCGTCGACTGCATGATCTTCGACGAGCACGGTCTCGAGAAGACGTGAGTGACGAGGCGACGCTCGGATGACCGACCGGAAGCTCACCCACGTCGACGAGACGGGCGCCGCTCGCATGGTCGACGTCGCCGCGAAGGACGTCACCGTCCGCACCGCGCGAGCGACCGGCCTAGTGCGTACCTCCCACGAGGTCGTCCGGCTGCTGCGCGCCGGGTCGCTGCCGAAGGGCGACGCGCTGGCCGTCGCCCGGATCGCCGGCATCCAGGGCGCGAAGCGGACGCCCGACCTCGTGCCGCTGTGCCACCCGATCGCGCTGCACGGCGTCACAGTGGACGTGGACGTCGTCGACGACGGCGTCGCGATCGACGTCACGGTCCGGACGGCCGACCGCACCGGTGTCGAGATGGAGGCGCTCACGGCGGTGAGTGTCGCCGCGCTCGCGGTCGTCGACATGGTCAAGGCCGTCGACCCGGCGGCGTCGATCACCGACGTGCGCGTGGAGGAGAAGGCCGGCGGCAAGACGGGCACCTGGCGGCGGGACGCGGGAGACTAGGCGTAGGACTACAGACGATGGACATGCGGGCCTGGCTGACGGAGCTGTCCGACGGACCGGTCGGACTGCGGCCCCTGCGTGTCCGCGACGCCAGGGCGTGGCGTGAGGTGCGCATCCGCAACGACGCCTGGCTGTCGCCGTGGGAGGCGACGTTGCCGGGCGGTCCCGTCCTCGACGCGGGCACCGGCGGGTACTCCGCGCTGGCCAGGGCGCTGCTGCGCGAGACCAAGCACGGCCAGTCGCTGCCGTGGGTGGTCACCTACGACGGGGAGTTCGCCGGGCAGCTGACGATCGGCGGCATCGTCTGGGGTTCCGCGTGCGGCGGCCAGGCCGGCTACTGGGTGGACGAGCGGTTCGCGGGCCGCGGCGTCATCCCGACCGCGCTCGCCCTCGCCGTCGACCACTCGTTCCGTTCGGTCGGGCTGCACCGGATCGAGGCGAACATCCGGCCGGAGAACACGAAGAGCCGGCGCGTGGTCGAGAAGCTCGGCTTCCGCGAGGAGGGGCTGCGGCGCCGGTACCTGCACATCAACGGCCGCTGGTGCGACCATCTCTGCTACGCGATCACCGTCGAGGACGCGCCGAACGGCATCCTCGGCCGCTGGCACAGCGTCCAGGCGCAGCTCCCCGCGCACCGCGGTGAGCCGCAAAACGGACACTAGTCACACTGGCAACTTCCGACACACCGGCACGAATGCATGGCCGCCGCGACGGCCGGCCCTAACCTGCCGTTGTGACCGGATGCCTTACCTTCCCCACCGGGCGGCCGGCGAGCACCGCGGTGCCGTCGGCGGACCCGGCCACGACGGCACCGGGACGCTGACATGGGCGGCGCGATCATCTACGTGGTCATCATCGCGGTGTGGGGTGTCGTCCTGGTCCCGCGCTGGCTGCGCAAGCACGACGCCTCCACGCCGGCGGACGGGGCCACGCACGTCGAGCCGGAGAACGCCCCGGGACGCGTACTCGCCCGCCGCCGGCGACGTCAGGCCGACGCCGCCGCGCCCACCGAGGCGACGGACGCCGCGGACGCCGCAGTCGAGCGGCCGGCCGCCGCCGCGCG
>JAFMQP010000040.1 GCA_017354575.1 Acidothermales bacterium
GCAGTTGTCTCTTGATTCTATCCAGAGAACGCCACCGCCCGCGAACGGATTCCCCGCAATGTGGAGACCTTCACCTGGGTCGAGGTCGAGCTGAGCGGCCGGGAACGTGTCTACAGGCTGGAGCCGGCACGGCTGCGGGACGTGGCCGGAGCCTGGCTCACGCGCTTCGAGAAGGCCGGGCGGGGCGAGCCTTGATCATCGGGCCGGACAGAGGTGTGGGCACCAGCCGGTGCCTGTAGCTGATGCCCACAGGTGTCCTCGGGACACCATCGCAGGCAGTTCATTGCCCCCAATGCCGCCTGCACTCAGATCAACGCTCGAGCACATCGAATGGTTGTCGCCTCAGCGAACTTTTTTCTCCGGTGGTGTTACCAGCCGGGGGTCCAGACCGAGCAGACGCGTCGGGTTGTGCCAGTAGACGCCGCGCAGCCAGTCGTCGCCGAGGTCCAGCCTCGTCAGCCCCTCGAGCTGATGCGCGTACGGATACGGGATGTTCGGGAAGTCGGAGCCGAAGACGACGCGGTCCGAATGCTCGGCGAGCCGGGCCACGAGACCCGCGGGCAGCGGCGCGCCAAGCTCGGTGAAGAAGTCGGTCGCGGCCATCGTCGTGTCCAGGTACAACCGTTCGTAGCGCTCCAGCAGGTCGGCGAACGCGACGTAGTCGGGCGCGCCGAGATGCGCGATCACCGCCGTCAGCCGCGGGTGCCGCGCCAGGACCTCGGCGAAGACCTCGGGCCCGGTGAACCTCCCCGGCTGTGGGCCGTTGCCGCAGTGCACGACCACGGGGACGCCCGCCTCGGCGAGCCGGCCCCACACCGGCGTGAGCAGCGGGTCCCTCGGGTCGTACGCGCCCACCTGGACGTGCGCCTTGAACAGGAGCGCCCCCGCGTCGAGCGCCTCGTCGACGTACGCCGCTGCGTCCGGCTCCGGGTAGAACGTGGCGCAGTGCAGCGCGGCCGGCACGCGCGTAGCGAACGCCGCCGCCCAGTCGTTGAGCGAACGGGCCATGTCGGGCTTGTGCGGGTAGCTCAGCGCGCCGAAACGCACCACGCCGAACCGGCCGAGCAGCTCGACCCGGCGGTCGATGTCGTACCGATACGCGATGGGCCAAGGCTTCCCGAGCAGCGAGCCGCCGGCGTCGAAGTACTCCCACACCCTGGTGTGCAGCCGCTGCGGCATGAAGTGCACGTGCACGTCCACGAGGCCGGGCAGGCCGAGCTCACGCAGGTGCCGCGGGACGCCCGCGTCGGACGCGGGCGCGCGCACCGGCCCATTCAGGAGACCCGCCTCGCATCCAGCCGGGTCTCCTTCGCGGTGCCGCCGCCGTCCGGCTCGACGCGGTAGGCCGCGACGTCCGCGTCGTACTCGCGCACGACGTCCACCAGCTCGGTGCCGACGTAGTGCAGGCCGACGCCGTTGTCCGTGGCGTAGCCGGCCGGCAGGGTGCCGTCGCCGACCAGCCTCTGGTACAGCGGCCGGCGCTGCTCCTCACCGTCGTAGTGGGGACAGTTGGAGTACGGCAGGAAGCCGAGCCCGTCGCTGATCGGCCGCAGCTCGAGGCCGAACGAGTCGGTGGTACCGCCCAGATGCCAGCACAGCGAGCCCGCGCTGACGCCGGTGAGCACGACGCCGGCCTCCCAGCACTCCCGCAGGATCTCGTCGAGGTGGTGTACCCGCCAGAGCGCGAGCAGGTTGGCCGTCGAGCCGCCGCAGACCCAGACCACGTCCTGCGCCAGCAGGTGGGCGCGGTAGTCGGCGTGGTTCGGCATCTCGTAGACGGTGACGTGGCTGGGGAACGCGTCGCCCGCGGAACCGACGGCGTCGTACCACGTGGTGATCGCCCTGGCGTCGTCGCCGACCGCGGTGAACAGCCCGCAGATCTTCGCCGGCCGGCTCACGTCGGCCAGCCGGATCGCCTCGTTGATCAGCCCGCCGCGGTCGACCGCGCGTACGCCGGGGCGCGCGACCAGACCGCCGCTGGTCGCGAGGATCTGAGGGGGACGCGGCATCGGGCTCCTCCGGGGCTCGTCTCCGTCTGCCGGACATGCGCCAGACTAGGGCGTACCGCACATCGCGTGTGCTACAGGGCCGTCAGGAACGTGCGCGCGACAGGGACGGCGACCTTGGCGCCGACGCCGCCGCCCTCGACGAGCACGGAGAACGCCACGTCGCCGCGGTAGCCGACGAACCAGGCGTGCGTCGCCGGCGGGTTGCCGCTGCCGAACTCGGCCGTCCCCGTCTTGCCGTAGACCGGCTGGCCCGGCAGGTCGACGCCATGGCCCGTGCCCGACGTCACGACCGAGCGCATGAGCGAGCGCAGCGTGGCGTCGTCGCCCGGGTTCAGCCGCACGGGTTTCGGCCCGGCCGGCTGCGCAGGCTGCGTCACCAGCGACGGCGGATGCCAGCTGCCGCTTCGCACCGCCGCGGCGGCGAGCGCCATGGTGAGCGGGCTCGCGAGCACCCGTCCCTGGCCGATCGACTCGGCGGCCTGCTCCGTCGCGTCGCGCGGCGTCGGCACCTGACCCGAGTACGTGCTGAGCCCGATCCGGTAGTCGGAGCCGAAGCCGTACGACGTGGACGCCGCACCGAGCGCCCGCGGCGGCAGCGACCCGGCCAGCCGGATGAACGCGGTGTTGCAGGAGATCGCGAAGTCCTTGCGGAACGGGGGCGACCCCGCCGCCTCACCCTCGAAGTTGCGGAACCGCCGGCCACCGGCGTTGATCGTCTTCGGGCACGGCACCTGCGTGGTTGTGCGCAGCTTCGTGTGGTCCAGCAGGGCCGTGGTCGTGAGGATCTTGAACGTCGAGCCCGGCGGGTAGCGCCCGGTAAGCGCGCGGTCGAACGAGTCCGACACGGGGCGGTTCGCGACGGCCAGGATCTTGCCGGTGGACGCCTGTACCGCCACGAGCGCGGCCGGCTTGCTCACCGTGTCGAGCGCCTTCTCCGCGGCGTCCTGCACCTTGTCGTCGAGGGTGGTCTCGACGGCGCTGCCGTCGCGGCCGGCGAACGTCGCCAGCGTCTTCGTCGTCACGCCCCGCTCGTCGACGACGATCACCTTGCCCTGCGGGATGCCCGCGAGCCGCCGCTCGTACGCCGCCTGCAGCCCGCCGCGACCGACCTGGTCGGCCACCGTGTAGGGCGGGCCGAGCGCCTTGAGCTGCTCGGCGGAGATCCCGCCGACCGTCCCGAGCAGCTGGTGCGCATAGGTGCGGTTCTTCGCCAGCTCGAGGTTGTCGGAGCGGAACCGGACGCCGGGCAGGTCGTGGATGGCCGCCCGCACCGGCTGGTAGTCCTCCTGCCGCAACGTGATGAGCGGCAGGAACTGCTGCTTCGGGGCGGCGTCGATCTGCTTGGTCGTCTTCGCGACGTCGATGCCGGTCTTGGCGCCGAGCACGGCGAGCGTGTGGGCACGGTCCTTCAGGGCGGCAGGGACGACGCCGACGGTGACGACGTCGGTGGCGAACACGAGCCGCCGGCCCGCGCGGTCGACGATCGGCGCGCGGGGCGGGAAGGCGCGGGTGAAGGCGAGCCGGTGGCCGTTCGTGAGCGCTGGGTGGACGACCGAGGGCGACCACACCACGCGCCAGCCGGAGTCGTTCTGCCGCAGCGGGAGCCGGCCCTGGTACGACCACTGGACGCCGAGTTCGGTGAGCCGCATCGTGGCGCGGAACGACGCGGTCGCGTGGTGGGCGCCCGTCTTGCGGACGTCGCCCAGCCGCAGCCGGAGGTCCTCGCCGCCCACGTCCTTCGTCTCGGCGGCGAGCTCGGCCGCGACCGCGCGGGTCTCGCCGGTGGTCAGCCGGCCCGCCGCCGTACCGTCACCGCGCTGCCACGCCGCGAGGAACTCGCGCGCCACGTCGCTCTCGTCCGGCCCGCCGCACGCGACGAGCATCACCGCGGCCGCGAGGACCGCGCCCGCGGCCGCGACGAGCCGCCGGCCGCCGTTACTCACCGCGGGCGCGCACGCGGCGGGCGCGGTCCATCTCGCGTTGCGCGTCCCGCTTCGCGATCGCCTGCCGCTTGTCGTACGCCCGCTTGCCGCGGGCCAGCGCGATCTCGACCTTCGCCTTGCCGTCCTTGAAGTACAGCGACAGCGGCACCACGGTGACACCGGCGTCCTTGGTCCTGCCGATCAGCCGGTCGATCTCGTCCCTGTGCAGCAACAGCTTGCGCGACCGCCTGGGTTCGTGGTTGGTCCAGGTGCCCTCGGTGTACTCGGGGATGTGCACGTTCTGCAGCCACACCTCGCCGTCGCGCACGACCGCGTACCCGTCGACGAGCGACGCGCGGCCGCGGCGCAGCGACTTCACCTCGGTGCCCGTGAGCGCAAGGCCCGCCTCGAACGTCTCGTCGACGTGGTAGTCGTGGCGCGCCTTGCGGTTCTGGGCGACGATCTTGCGCCCCTGCTCACGGGACATCACCAGAAACCTACACGTGCAGGTATCTGCGGATGGTGAAGAACGACGAGAGCATCGACAGCAACACACCGACGACGAGCAGGACGACCACGATCAGGTGCACGCTCCCCCAGCCGAGGAAGGCGAAGGTGAGGAACGCGGGTCTGATCTTCCAGTCGACCAGCGCCTTGAGCCCGTACACCGCGCTCGAGGCGACCGCCCCGCCGAGGAAGCCGGTGATCGCCCCCTCCATGAGGAAGGGCATCTGGATGGCGAAGTTCGACGCTCCCACCAATCGCATGATGCCCGTCTCTCTTCGTCTGGAGAACGCGGCCAATCGGATCGTGTTGCCGATGAGCAACAGCGCGGCCAGCAACCCGAACCCGGCGAGGAGCAGCGCGCCGTTGCGTACGGAGTTGAGGATGTTGAAGAACTTGCCGAGCACGGCACGGAAGTCGTAGACGGTGCTCACGCCCGGACGCCCCTGCACCGCGCTCGTGACGACCGCGTACTTGGTGGGGTCCTTCAGCTTGACGCGGAACGACGCGGGCACCTCGCCCTCGCGGGTGTTCTCGACGAGCACGGGCGAGGTCTTGAACTGGTCACGGAACCGCTGGTACGCCTGAGCTTCGCTCTCGTAGTAGACGTGCTGTACCTGCGGCATGCTCTCCAGCTGTGATTTCAGCTGGGACTGCTGTTGGGGCGTGATCGCGCCGCTCTGCTGGCACGTCGAGGTCTGGGTCTGCTTGCCGCAGAGATAGACGGTGACCTCGACCTTGTTGTACCAGAAATCCTGCATGGAATTGACCTGGGCCCAGATGAACAGGCCCACGCCGAGCAGGGTCAGCGCCACCGCGGTCGTGACGAGCACGCCGAGGGTCATGGTGACGTTGCGGCGTAGGCCGATCCACATCTCGGAGAAGATGAAGCTGAGTCGCATTGTTTCCTCGTGGTCGGGGCGCCGGGGAAGCGCCGTCGTCCTCCTGTCTCGGATCCGTCCGTCAGCTGGAGTAGCCGTACACGCCACGGGACTGGTCGCGTACCACCTTGCCGAACTCCAGCTCGACGACGCGCTTGCGCATCGAGTCGACGATGGCGGCGTCGTGCGTCGCCATGACGACGGTGGTACCGGTGCGGTTGATCCGGTCCAGGATCTTCATGATGCCGATACTCGTCGCGGGGTCGAGGTTACCGGTCGGCTCGTCGGCGAGCAGGATCATCGGGCGGTTGACGAACGCGCGCGCGATCGCGACGCGCTGTTGCTCGCCACCGGAGAGCTCGTCCGGCAGCCGCTCGGCCTTGCCGTCGAGGCCGACGAGTTCCAGCGTCTCCGGCACCCAGCGGTTGATGAGCTTTCTGTTCTTGCCGAGCACCTCCAGTGCGAACGCCACGTTCTCCCTGACGTTCTTGTTGGGCAGCAGCCGGAAGTCCTGGAAGACGCACCCGATCTGCCGTCGCAGTTGGGGGACCTTCCAGCTGGACAGCCGGCTCAGGTCCTTCCCAGCGACGTGCACGTCGCCCCCGGTGGCGCGTTCCTCACGCAGCACGAGCCGCAGGAACGTCGACTTGCCCGAGCCGGACGCTCCCACGAGGAAGATGAACTCCCCCTTCTCGACCTCGACAGAGACGTTCTGGAGGGCGGGGCGCGTCTGGGTCGGATAGAGCTTGGTCACATCCTCAAAACTGATCACAGCAGCATCACGAGTCGCAGTGTAGGGGTTGGGGCTGAGTCCCGGCTGTAACCGGGACGGGCGTGCCGCGACCGGCTACGGTCGCGGAAGGTACCCGCACGGGGCATGCGGATGGCACCATGGGAGTGTAAGGGCACGGTGGCGCCGGCGCGTCGGGGGGACCTCACCAGGGTGTGTCCGGGCGCCGATGCCGGGAGGCGGCGGCAGCTCCGGCGGGCTGGAGCCGAGACGAGAGGCTACGACGTGAGCCACGACGACCTGATCTGCGCGAGCTGCTCGGGGCGGGTTGCCGACGGCCGCTGCCCCGTCTGCCGCGAGGCCCGTGCCCAGCTGCGGGAGAGCGCCCGCACCACCTCACTCGTCTACCTCGCGATCGCCGCGGTGATCTTGTTCGCGTTCGTGTTCGCCCTCGTCCACGGCCTGCGCTGACTACCGAGCGTCGGCCTGCTCCTGCTGGCGGCGCCAGCGGATCTCCGCCTCGACGAACTCGTCGATGTCGCCGTCGAGGACGCCGTCGGTGTTCGACGTCTCCACCTCGGTGCGCAGGTCCTTGACCAACTGGTAGGGGTGCAGCACGTAGTTGCGGATCTGCGTCCCCCAGCTCGTGGTGGACTCGCCGCGCAGACCGGCGATCTTGGCGGCCTCCTCCTGGCGCTGCCGCTCGAGCAGCTTCGCCTTGAGCACCTCCATCGCCCGCGCCCGGTTCTGCAGCTGCGACCGTTCGTTCTGGCAGGTCACGACGATGCCGGTGGGCAGGTGGGTGATCCGCACGGCCGAGTCGGTCGTGTTGACACCCTGACCGCCCGGGCCGGACGAGCGGAACACGTCGACGCGGATCTCGTCGTCGGGCACGTCGATCTCGTCGGTCTGCTCGACCACGGGCACGACGTCGACGCCGGCGAACGAGGTCTGCCGGCGGTTCTGGCTGTCGAACGGCGAGATCCGCACCAGCCGGTGCGTGCCGTGCTCACCGGAGAGCGTCCCGTACGCGAGTGGCGCCTTCACGGCGAACGTCGCCGACTTGAGCCCCGCGCCCTCGGCGTAGGACGTGTCGTACACCTCGACCGGGTAGCCGTGCCGCTCGGCCCAGCGGGTGTACATGCGCAGCAGCATCTCCGCCCAGTCGGTGGCGTCGACGCCGCCCGCCTGCGCGTTGATCGTGACCAGCGCCTCCCGCTCGTCGTACGGGCCGGACAGCAGCGTGCGCACCTCGAGCTCGCCGATCTCGCGGCCGAGCGTGACGAGCTCCGCCTTCGCCTCGGCGAGGGTGTCGGCGTCGTCCTCGGCCGCGGCGAGCTCGAACAGCACGCGCAGGTCGTCGACGCGGGTGCGCAGCGAGGTCACCTTGCGCAGCTCGCCTTGCAGGTAGGAGAGCCTGCTCGTCACCTTCTGCGCGTACTCGGGGTCGTCCCAGAGCCCGGGCGCCGCCGCCTGCTCCTCGAGATCGGCCGCCGTCTTGCGCATCTGGTCGACGTCGAGAACGGACTCGACGCCGCGCAGGGTGCCGTCGAGCGCGTCGAGCTGAGCCTGCGCGTCGGAGTCCATAGCCACGTCATGCAGGGTACGGCGTCGGCGCCGTCGGCCGCCAACCGTCGCGCGGGCGGGACGCCAGGGCGGATACTCGCAGCATGACGGCGATGTCTGCGCGGGCAGCCGCGACGATCCGGCTGAACCGGCCGACCGGTCGCTGGGTGGTGTTCGCGACGGTGCTGGGGTCGAGCGTGGCGATGCTGGACGCGACGGTGGTGAACGTGGCGTTGCCGGCGTTGGCGGAGGACCTGGGCGCGTCGGTGGCGGGGTTGCAGTGGACGGTGAACGCGTACACGTTGACGCTGGCGGGGTTGATCCTGCTCGGCGGCGCGCTCGGTGACCGGTACGGGCGCCGGCGGGTGTTCGTGGTGGGGGTGGCGTGGTTCGCGGTCGCCTCCGCGCTGTGCGGCGCGGCCCAGGACGTGGGGATGCTGGTCGCGGCCAGGGCGTTGCAGGGCATCGGCGGGGCGCTGCTGACGCCGGGGTCGCTGGCGATCATCCAGTCCTCGTTCCACCCCGACGACCGGCCCCGCGCGGTCGGCGCCTGGTCCGGGTTCGGCGGGGTCGCCGGCGCGGTCGGCCCGTTCCTCGGCGGCTGGCTGGTCTCCACCGCCGGCTGGCGGTGGGTGTTCTTCCTCAACCTCCCGCTGGCCGCGGTCGCGATCGCGGTCGCGCTGCGGCACGTCCCGGAAAGCGTCGACGACGACGCCACCGGCCGCTTCGACCTGCTCGGCGCCGTCCTCGCCGCCGCGTCACTGGCCGGGATCACCTACGCCCTCACCGAACTGCCCGGCGGCCCCATCGGCATCGCCGCCGTGGCCTGCGGCGCGGTCGGTGTGGCCGCCGCCGCCGCGTTCGTCGCCGTGGAACGCAGCCGCAGCCACGGACACGGACCCCGGCCGATGCTGCCCCTGGACATCTTCGGCTCCCGCCAGTTCACCGTCGTCAACGCCATCACCCTCGTCGTCTACGGCGGCATGTCCGTGATGTTCTTCCTGCTCGTCGTCCACCTGCAACTCGTCACGCGGTTCTCGCCGACAGCGGCGGGCGCGGCGCTGCTGCCGGTGACCGTGCTCATGCTGCTGCTGTCCGCACGCGCCGGCGCGCTCGCGCAACGGATCGGGCCGAAACCGCTGATGACCGCCGGCCTCGTCGTGGCCGCCGGCGGAATGCTGCTCGTCTCGCGCATCGGTGCCGGCTCGTCCTACCTGCTCGACGTGCTGCCCGCGGTCACGGTCTTCGGGCTCGGCCTGTCCGCGACCGTCGCGCCGCTGACCTCGACCGTGCTCGCCACCGCCGACGCCCGCCACGCCGGCGTCGCCAGCGGCGTCAACAACGCCGTCGCCCGCGCCGCCGGACTACTCGCCGTCGCCGTCATCCCACCCGCCGTCGGCCTCACCGGACACGCACTGAGCCAACCCGCCGTCTTCGCCCACGGCTTCCGCACCGCCATGATCGCCAGCGCCGCACTCCTCGCCCTCGGCGCCGTCGGCAGCCTCGTCGCGATCCGCAACGACGTGCTGCGCAGCTCGGACTCGTCCTGCCGGCCGCACGCGCGCACCCACTGCGCCGTCACCGGGCCGCCCCTCGAACCGGACCGCCCCGTCTCGGCGTCGCGGTGAGCGCGGACGCGCTACTCGGGGAACTCGCTCGCGTCCGCGGCGTACGCCACCGTCCAGGTCGGCTCGACCCGGAAGTACGGGATGTCCGGGCCCCACGTCGTAGGCGACGAACCGTAGTGCTCGGTGAGGTGCTCGTCCACCCAGCCGAAGTCGGGGTGGCCGGGTGCGAGTCGTTCGACGCTGCCGTGGGTGAACACGCCCAGCCGCTCGCCGTCGAGATGCGTGACGCTGACGGCGGGCCGCGCCGCCAGCTGCCGCGCCTTGGCCGCCGTGCCGCTGGTGCTGAAGACCCACCGGCCACGGAGGAAGTGGCCGTCGGCCGCGCTGGTGCGCGGCTCACCGCGCGCCGTCGTGGTCGCGACGACGAGCAGCCGCATGCCGGTCAGCTCGTGTGCCAGCTGCCTCGCCGTGAGGCTGCGCTCGCCCGGCCGGACGATGGACCGCAGGTGCTCGGTCGACCGCGCGAGCGACTCGTCGAGCAGCGACTGCAGCCGGTCGAGATCCGCGTCCGATTCACGCATCCCCGAAGTCTCCCACCCCGCCACCTGGCTCAGGGGCGTACGGCCATCCGCGCGTGCGCGGTGCTCGTGACCGGAACGCCGCCGGTGTACGCGCGGGCGACCACGTTCGCGAAGGGGACGCGCACCCGGCAGGACACGGTGACGTCGACGGCGTCGTCGGTCGCGGCGAGGCTCACCCCCTCGACGGCGAAGTCGTCGCAGGACCGCGCCGGGTCGAACATCCCGGCGGCGGACAGGTGCCGGTACGCCTCCTGCCGCGCGAGCGACTCGGCCAGCGGCAGCTGGCCGACCGCGCCCTGCCGGTAGTACGGGCTCACCCGCACGGCCTGCGCGCCGGCGACGGCCGCGGCGTCCGCGGCGGCGTCAAGCGAACGCTGCGCGAGGAACACCCTGGACAGGTTCACCACGACGGTGACGAGCAGCATCGCGACCATGGCGTAGCCGATGACCAGGACGGTGGTCTGCCCCGCGTCGCGGCGACCCGCACGGCGCGCCGTCACGGCGGCCCCTGCCCGTCCGTCCGGTCGCCGTATACGTCGAAGACCTCCTCGTGGTCGGCTCGCACCGAGACGCTCGCGGGGATCCGGCCGAAGAGGAAGCGCGGCACGAACGGCAGCGGCACCTGCGTCCGGACCACGACGTGCACACAGCCGCGAGGCCCGCAGTCCGGCGACCGGCTCGGCGTGATCCGGATCTGGTTCGCGGAGAGGGCGACGCCCTGGTCGCGCGCGGACAGCTCGCCCGCGGCGACCGCCCTGCGGTACGGGTCCTGCCCGGTGTCGGCGGTCACGTACGCGCGGCCCGCGTCCCGTGCCGCCGCGGTCACGCCGTATGCGGCCTTCTGCACCTGGAACACGGTGAGGACGAGGTAGACCAGCGGCACCATCAGCACAACGGCGAGCCAGCTGAACTCCACCAGGGAGTTACCGCGTTCGTCGCGCAGCCGACGACGGAGTGCCGCGGTCACCGTGCTCCCTCGCGCAGCGCGTGCCCACTGACGGTCAGCGCGCCGGCCGGTCCGACCAGCCCGACGACCGGCAGCGGCGCGCGTATCCGCACGACGACGATGGCCGCGCCGCCGCTGTACTCGAGCCCCGAGGAGACCGACGAGGCGTACCGCCGCGAGAGCGACCGGGTGACGAGCAGCCGGGTCCGCACGGCACCGTCGCCCGGATCGCGGTCGGCGTCCGCGCCGTACCGCGCGCCCGCGGACGCGCACGCCACCAGTGTGTTGCGCACGTAGAGCGCGAGCCCGACCTGGAGCACGCCGAGGAACAGGACGGTGAGCAGCGTCGCGACCAACGCGAACTCGACGACCGCCGCGCCGCGCTCGCCCCGGTGCGTCGTCACCCGCCGGGTCCGCGCACCGAGTTCAGGGCCTGCACGAAGAGCGAGACGAGGCGGTCGCCCGCCACCGCCCACAGCACGGTCACCAGACCGGCGGTCATCAGCGTGACGAGCACCCAGCCGGGGACGTCGCCGCGTTCGGGCTGCCTGGTCAGCGCTTGCCGCACCTGGAGCAGCAGGCCGTAGAGACGAGGATGCATGGACGGGGTCCCCCTTCGCGGAAGCCTCATGGTACGAACAGCGAGAGGCCGATGAAACCCGGGAACAGCGCGAACAGCACGGTGAGCGGCAGGATCAGGAAGACGACCGGCACCATCATGCCGATCTCGCGGCGTCCGGCCGTCTCGATCAGCGCCCGTTGCCGTGCGGCGCGGACGTCCACGGCCTGGTCGCGCAGCACGTCGGCGAGCGGCGTACCGCGTTCGATCGCGATGACCACGCCGTCGACGAACCGGCTCACCGCGGCCACGCCGGCGCGGTCGGCGAGGTCCTGCAGCGCGTGGGTGATGGGCGCCCCCGCCCGGACCGACGAAACCGTCCGGCCGAGCTCAACGGGCAGGATGCCCTGCCCTGTACGACTGAGCCGCTCGAGCGCCGCGACCGGCGACTCGCCGGCGGCGACGGCCAGCGCGAACAACTCCGCGACGGCGGGGAACTCCTCGACGATGCGGGTCTCGCGGCGCCTGACCTGCTGGGTGAGCGCCTGGTCGCGGCCGAGCACGCCGCACGCCGCGGCGAGTCCCGTGAGCACGAGCAACGGCAGGACCTGGTGCCCGAGACCGGACGCCAGGACGAACAGGCTCACGACCGCGCCTGCCAACAGCCCGATCCCGCCCCACACGACCTGCTCGATGCGGAACTGCTCGACCGTGCGGTCCGACCCGGATCGGCGCAGCCGGCGGCGTACCGAGGTCGTACCGCCGAGCAGCCGTCCGACGCGCTCCGCGAGATCCGTGACGAGCGGGCCCGCAAGCCGCTGCACCGCGGGGAACGGCGACCGTGTGGACACCGTGTCGAGCAGCCGGGACGGCGGCATCGCGTCGCGCAGGTACGGCGCGAGCCGTTCGTCGAAGCTCGGCGCGCGGCGCAGCGGGACGCCGCGGGCGACGAGCGCGAGCCCGACGCCGGCGAGCAGCCCGAGCAGCGCGCCGAACAGGCGGAGGTGAGTGGCGAGCGCGGTCACCGGAGCACCCGCCGTTCCTCCGGCAGCCGCGCGATACGCAGCATGACGTGATAGGCGACGACGGACACCGCACCGCCGCCCGCGAGCACGACGAGGCCGGCGGCGCTGTCGTACGCCGCCACCGCCTCGGGCCGCAACGCCAGCAGTCCCAACAGGATCCACGGCGCGGCAACGGCGAGACGGGCGGCGTTGACGGTCCACGACTGGCGGCTCTCCAGCTCGCCGCGGGTGCGTGCGTTCTCGCGCAGGAACGCCGACAGCGTGCGCAGCAGCTTGCCCAGCTCACCGCCGCCGACGGCCCGCGCGACGCGGAGCGACTCGGCGACGCTGTCGCCGACGGGGTCGGCGAGGCGTTCCTTCAACCGGTCCAGGCAGTCGTCGAACCTGCCGGTGGCGCGGTAGTCCTCGGCGAAGCGCAGGAACGGCGTGCGCAGTGTCTCCGGGCCGCGGACGCCGAGCTCGCCGAGCGCGTCGGGCAGCGCCATGCCGGCGCGGACGGCGGACGCGAGGTTGTCGACGACCTCGGGCCACAGCTCGCGGGTCTCGCTCTGCCGGCGCCGGCGGCGTACGTTCACCACGGCCCGTGGCGCCAGCGCGGCGATCACGGCGAACGCGGCCGCGACGACCCAGGTGTGGGAGACCACGTACATCGCGACGCCGCCGAACAGGCCGAGGATGCCGGACATCGCGTACAGCTGGTTGGGGCTGACGCCCTCGATGCCCGCCTGTGCCAGCATCTCAGCGGTGCGCGACGGACGGCGCTCGCGGCGTACCGGCGGCGGCGTGCTCCAGCCGAGCCAGGCGAGCACGGCGCCGATGCCGAACGCGAGACCGAGCAGCGGACCCATCAGCCCACCGTCCTGGCGGAACCGGCCGGAGCCAGCAGCGTGCGCAGGTCGTGCCCGGCCTGCTCGAACCGTTCCGGGTGCGGCGGGTAGCCGTCGGCCCGGACGAGCCGGCCGCCGCGCGTCGCGAACAGGTCCGTGATCTCGACGACGTCGCCTTCCACCCGGCCGGGCACACCGACGACCTCACGTACCCGGCGCTGCCCGGAACCGACCAGCTCCATCTGCACGACGAGGTCGACGCAACCCGCGACGGTCGGCGTCACGAACGCATGGCTCACGTTCTCGCCGGCGAGCAGCGGCAGGGTGCACAGCTTCGCGATCGCCTCGCGGGCGCTGTTGGCGTGCACGCTGCACATGCCGGGAGTGCCCGAGTTGAGCGCGATGAGCAGGTCGAGGCATTCCTCCTGGCGCACCTCGCCGACGATGATGCGGCTCGGCCGCATCCGCAGCGACTCCTTGACGAGGCGGCGCAACAGGATCTCGCCGCGCCCGTCGAGGTTCGGCTGCCTGGTCTGCAGGGCCACCCAGTCGGGCAGGTGCAGCTTGAGCTCGAAGACCTCCTCGCAGGTGACGACCCGCTCGGCGGCGGGGATGGCGGACGCCAGGCAGTTCAGCATCGTCGTCTTGCCGGACTGGGTGCCCCCCGCGACGATGACGTTGAGGCCGGCGGCGACCGCGGCCTCGAGGAACGCGGCGCACTGCGGCGTCAGCGTGCCGAACCGCACCAGCTCGTCGAGCGACGCCGCCGCGATGACGAACTTGCGGATGTTGACCGCCCAGAACTCCCGCGTGACGTCGGGGATGACGACGTGCAGTCGGCTGCCGTCCGGCAGCCTGGCGTCCACGAACGGCGAGCTGAGGTCGAGCCGCCGGCCGGAGTTCTTCAGCATCCGCTCGACCAGGTCGCGCACCTGCGCCTCGGTGAGCACGGTGGTGGTCAGCTCACTGCGCCCGTGCCGGGCGACGAAGACGCGGCCCGGCTCGTTTATCCAGATCTCCTCGACCGCGGGATCGTCGAGATAACGCTGCAGCGGGCCGAAACCGGCCACCGCGTCGAACACGGTGCGCGACACGCGGGCGGCGTCGCCCAGCCGCGGCAGGCCGCCGGCGAGGCTCCGCTCGCCGTAGTCGGCGACGACCTGGTCGACCAGCGTGCGGACGGCCGCGGGCTCGGCGACCGGGTCGAGGCCGCGCCGACGGACGAGCTCGCGCACCTCGTCCTCGACCACCACGATCGCGTCCATCGGCCCTCCCGACCGTCCTCGCCGCCCGCGAGGTTAGTGATCCCAAAGGACGCCAGCAAGAACGGATTCGGATGCTGTGGATAACCACGTCGACGCCCGGCGCACACACGATGTTGCACGAGGACACTTACCCACCGTAAGTTCCTTCGGACCTGCCCCGGAAAGGTTGACCCGCATGCGTCTGCTCCGACTGCCCCTGCCCGCCGTGCTCGGCGCCGCCGCGCTCGTCGCCGGCGTGACCGGCCAGGCGTTCGCCACGACCGTGGGCGGGACGCCCGCGCCGTCGTGCGTGGTGAAGGCGCGGCCCGCGAGCGCCTCGACGCTGCCGACGCCGCCCGCACCGCCTCGCTGCTTCGACGACCTCGCCGGCGCCGTGGCGTACGCAACCGGCGGCCTCGTGCACATCGCGCCGACCGTGAACACGGTGACCCAGAACCAGCTCGACGGCGGCACCCGCGGGGCCAGGGCGCGCGGCGCCGACGGCTCGGACAGCGGCACCATCATCGGCATCGAGTACCAGGACTCCGGCTACAGCGGTGCGTCCCGCGTCTACGAGGTGAACGCGACGCCCTGCAGCGACGGCGGCAACTACTCGGAACCGGACCTGCGCGGCGACTCGTTCGACGACTCCATCTCGTCCGCCCGCGCGTACGCGGGCTGCCAGGCCACGCACTACCAGTACGCCCAGTACACCGGCTCGCTGCAGGCCTGCACCTGCTCGTCGATGGGCTACATGGACGACCGCACGACGTCGATCTACTGGAACTGAGGACGGTTCTCCGGTCCGCGTGCGTCGCGGGGAACACGTGCCGGAGATCCACCCCGGTGATCTCCGGCACGCGTCACCTTGCCCGCGGCTTCGCCGCCACGCTTCCGCGTGGCCCTCATCGGCGAAGCCGCGGGAGTCCCAGTCCCGCACAGGTCCGTCCGTCGGCGGCCGGGTAGACCGCCGCCGTCCCGTCGTCCAGCACGCACGCCTGCAGCGGCGGCACCCGGTGCGTCCCGCCGTCGACGGCACCCGCGGTGTCCGCGCCCGGACGCAGCACGCCCTGCCGCCACAGGTCGGCGCACGCCCGCACCGGGTCGGCGGGCGCGGTGCGGCCGTCGCTGCCGGCGCCCCGGGTGGTGACCGTGGTGCCGGGGAAGTCGTCGCCCTTGTCGCGCACGACCTTCGTGTAGCAGCGCACGTCGGAGGTGTGGTGCGCGGCGCGGTAGCCGACGTACGCGGTGGCGACGCCCCCCGTGGCGAGCAGCGCCGCGGCGGCGACGGCGACCGTGGTGCGGCCGAGCCAGCGCCGCCGCCTGCGGCGCAGTGTGGCGCGCGCGGCGTCCTCCAGCATCCGCCGGGTGTCGTCGCGGCGCTCGGGCGGGAACGGACGGGTGGGCGGCGGGATCGGGGTCATCGGAGCGTCC
>JAFMQP010000243.1 GCA_017354575.1 Acidothermales bacterium
TGGAGGAGTTCGACATAGCTCGCGAACGACTGGCCGTGAACCTCGTGTGAGCACGTGCCGACGTGGGCGGGGGAGTTCCGGTGTCCCCGTCCTCCTCGCCGGACCAGTCTCCGGCCTCCGAGCGGCTCCTATGACGAGGACCGTCTGGCTGTTCCCAAGCCGGTGCTTTGCCGCCATGAGGCCCGTGGACACCGCCGGTGGGTGCATGCAAAGGTGACCTGCGGCCGTACCTGCTAGGCCTGTTGCGGTCGTGACCGGTAGCCAGCGCGGAGGCAAGGGACGAACTTGACCTAGTCCCTCTGCTCCGGGCCCGCGCCGGGCCGGCGCAGCGCGGTCACCTCGTCGCGCAACCTCGCGACTTCGGCGGTGAGCGCGGCGATGTCACGATGCGTCGCGGCTTCCGACTCCTCACCCACCTGCCGGACGCGCTCGATCAGCCACGACGCCAGCGACGCGGTCACTATGCCGAGCAGGGCGATCCCGGCGAGCATCAACCCGCCGGCGACGAGCCGGCCCGTCAGGGTCACCGGGTACAGGTCGCCGTACCCGACCGTCGTCACCGTCGTGATCGCCCACCAGATCGCGTCGCCGAACGTCCGGATCACCGCGCCCGCGTGCCCGCGCTCGGCGTCCACCTCGGCCAGCGCGGCGACCAGAATCACCAGCGCCGTGGAACCGACCACGTAGACGGCGACGCGGCCGCGCAGTGACACCCGCGCGTACCGGTTGAGCACGGCCAGCAGGGTGACAAGGCGCAGTAGCCGCAGCGGACGCAGCACCGGGAGTACGACCACGGCGAGGTCCAACAGGTGGCCGAGGACGAACCGCAGCCGGTACTGCGAGAGGGAGAGCCGGACCGCGTAGTCGAGCGCGAACGCACCCCACGCCACCCACGTCGCCACCCGGCAGCCGTCGACCAGCGGACGGGCCAGGTGTGGATCGAGGATCGGCCATGCGTACGCGACGAGGAAGACCACGGCCATCGCCGTGAGCGGCCACTCGGCCCTGCGTTCCCAGGTGTCCCGTCGTGAATTCACGAGCCGAGAATGCCCCACGGCCCATAGCCTCGGCGAGGTGACCGAGGTCGTCAGGCGAGGTGACCTCTCCGCACCCCGGTTGTCTGCGCGCTACTGGACGAGCAGACAGAACGGGTGCTCCGCAGGATCGGCGAGCACGTAGAGCGGTTCGTCCTCGTCCTGCGAACGGTCGTACAACAGCCGGGCGCCCAACTCCTCGGCACGCCGGCGATGCCGCTCCAGGCTCTCGACGGTGGGAACCTTGAAGTCCATGTGCATCTGCATCGGCACGTCCTCGGACGGCCAGGTCGGGGGCCTGGTGTCCTTCTTCTCCTGGATGGTCACGACGCGGCGGCCGTCGTCGTCGACCAGGACGAGCCAGTCCGCGTCATCGGGACCGCCGTCGGCTGGTGGCTCGTCTCCCTGCCGGTAGTGGAGCCCCAGGAGCCGGCGATAGAACTCGCCCAGCGCTCGGCAGTCGCGCGCGTCGATCGCGGTGTGGAGTAGTACGGGATAGCCGGACACGGACGCCTCCTTGCTCGTCGCCCGAACCTACCCCTCTGCGTAGTGACCGCGCTAGCTTTGTCAGTGCGTCAGGCGGTAGACGTGCATGGCGAGTTCGAAGAGCCGCTCGGTCTCGCGGGCGGCCACGAGGGTGGCGAGTGCCGTTGCGGCGACGATCGCCGTGAGGGCGAGGATGCGCCACGCGGTGGGGCGGGGCGGCGGTGCCGTGAGTGCCGCGACACGGACGACGACGTCGCTGCCGACCGCGCCGAGGACGGAGCCCGGCGTCGCAACGGTGCGGGACGTGAGCGCGGCGGTTCTGAGCGCGCGGGCGACGGCGTCTCGGCGGGTGTGGCGCGCGGCGTCCTCGTCGGCCCAGCGTTCGGTCGCGAGGGCAACCGCCGCGGGCAGCCGTCGGAGCATCGGGTTCGCCGCTGCGGCCAGGGCTACCGCGGTGCCGTGCAGGTGGTGCCTGTGCGCGATGTGCGCGCGCTCGTGGGCGAGCAGCGCACGCCGTTCGGTGGCGTCGAGGCGACGCAACAGGCCGGCGGGCACGATGACGCGGCCAGGTCGGCCCGGCACGGCGCAGGCGGGAAGGCTGTCGTCGTCGGTGACCACGAGCTGACCGTCGTGGGACGCCAACGAGCCGGCGAGCCGGTATGCGTCGGCGAGAGCGCGAAGCCGGCGCACGAGCAGGACGGTCGTCCACGTGAGCGCGATCCCGAACGCCGCGAGCGCGACGCCGGCGACCGGTCGGGGGACGAGGTCGTGGTTCCGCAGCGCGGGTACCGACCAGTGGCCGTCGGCCGCGACGTCCGGCGACTGCCCCACCAGGGTCCAGCCGAGGAAGGCGAGGGTGGCGCCCGACGCCGCGGCGCACACCAGCCCGCCGATGCTGAGCAGCCAGGCGGCGATCGCCGGCGGTAGCCGACGGGCGATGCCGGGAGCGACGAGGCCGAAGACGCCGGTGAGCAGCAGCGGCAGGTAGATGTCGACGCGCATCACGCGTCCTCGTCGTCGGTGCGGAGGAGGCGGGCGAAGATGCGTCGTTGCTCGGCGTCCAGGGTGCCGAGGAACCGGCTGAGCACGGCGGTGGAGTCGCCGCCACGGTCGAGCAGCGCGTGCATGTGCCGCGCGGCCAGCCCGGCCTCGTCGAGGACCGGCGTGTAGGCGTGTGCCCGTCCGGCCGCCTCCCGGTGCACGGCGCCCTTGTCGTGCAGCCGGGTGAGGATCGTCTGCACGGTGTTGTACGCCAGCCCGTCGCCGACGGCCGCGGTGACCTCGCGTGGCGTCAACGGACGGCCGGCGGCCCACAGTGCGGCGAGGATCTCGGCCTCCCGGGCACCGGACGCACGTCGCGTGCCGGACACGGAGTCACCTCCTCACTCGGTCATCTCCTACAGTAACGTAGGCGAGGCTTCCGGTCGCCGTCCGCACCGAGCCGTCGTGACCGGGCCTCAGATGCCCGCCAGGCGGCACATGACCGCGAGCCCCTCGGCGCTGCCCGGCCAGTGTCGCTCGACGGCGTCGCGACCGGCGCGACGGACCACCGAACGCAACGCGACGGCGACGACGACGGCGTCGTCCGCGTAGCCCAGCACGGGGATGAAGTCGGGAACCAGGTCGACGGGCAGGAGCAGGTAGGCCAACAGCAGCGACAGGCGCACCCGGACGCCGCGCGGGACGGTCCTGTCGCCGACCAGCCGGCGGATCAGCCGCACCGTGTCGGGCACCAGCCGGAGCGCCTCGCGCACGTTCGCCCGCCGCGACATGCCCCGCTGGACCCGCCACAACAGCGCCAGCATCACCAGCCACAGCAGGACGAGCCCGCCGATGATGCCGACCGGGACCTGCCACCACGCACCGCTCACCAGGCCCGTCGCCTCCAACCGTCTGCGCTCATCCTGCCCCATGGCGACGGCGCGACCGGAGGCGTCGGGCCACACGTCGCCGCGCCGAGGCTGCGGTCGAGCGCGGAAGGCGGAACATGACGTGAACGTTCCGCCTTGGTACAACGGACCTCGGGGCCCCGGCAGAAGGAGTTGCGCGTGCGCTTCGGAGTGTCCTACTACCACGAGTACCAGCCCTACGAACGGCTCGACGAGGACGTGGCGATGATGCGCCGGGCCGGCATCGACCACGCCCGGCTCGGTGACTCGATCTGGTCGCTCTGCGAGCCGCGCGAGGGCGAGTTCCACCTGGACTGGCTGCGCCGGATCCTCGACGCACTGCACCGCGCCGGCATCTCCGTCGTGCTCGTCACGCCGACGTACGCGATCCCGCCCTGGCTCGCGCGACGGCACCCCGAGGTGATGCGGGTCCGCGCGAACGGGCAGCGGGTGGCGTTCGGCGGTCGGCAGAACATGGACATCACCAACCCGACGTATCGCCGTTACGCCGAGCGCGTCACCCGTGAGCTGCTACGGCGCCACGCCGACCATCCCGCAGTGGTCGGCTTCCAGCTCGACAACGAGACCGGCACCGGGATGGCGTACAACGACGGCGTGTTCGACGCGTTCGTCGAGCACCTGCGCGGCGAGTACGGCACGGTCGACGCCCTCAACGAGACGTGGGGGCTCACCTACTGGTCGCACCGGCTCGGCGACTGGCGCGACCTGTGGCGTCCCGAGGGCAACACGAACCCGGGTTACGACCTGGAGTGGCGGCGGTTCCAGTCCGGGCTCACCACCGGGTTCCTCGCCTGGCTCGCCGGCATCGTCCGCGAGTACGCGTCCGACGGCCAGTTCGTCACGCAGGACATGTGCGGGACACACGGCAGGGGAGACGCCGACAGGTACCGGATCGGGGAACTGGTCGACGTGCACGCCGAGAACTTCCCGCACGCCACCCAGGACGGGCTCGCGCACCCGCCGATACCGAACACGATCCACCCGGCGCCGAGCCAGGGCAGCGGGCCGGCGCAGCTGTACCAGCGGGCCGACATGGCCTACGGCGCGCGGCGCGACAACTTCCTCGTCACCGAGATGAACCCGATCAGCGTCGGCGGACCGGACAACACCTTCCCCGGCTACGACGGCCAGTGGCGGATGGCCGCGTACGCGTGCATCTCCCGCGGCGCGGACCTGGTCGCCTACTGGCACTGGCACAGCCTGCACTACGGCAGGGAGACGTACTCGCACGGAATCCTGAACCACGACCTCGAACCGAACCGCTGCTACGACGAGCTCGCCGGCGTCGGTCACGAGCTCGCCGGGCACGGCGACACACTCACCGGGCTGACGCCGGACGCCGAGGTCGCGCTGCTCTACTCGTACGACAGCAGGTACGCCCTCGAGTTCCAGCCATGCCTGAAGAAGCAGGGCGGCGGCGCCGACCGCCGGAGCTACCAACGCATCTTCGACCGGTTCTACCGCGCGTTCTTCGACGCACGCGCCCAGTCGACCGTGCTACCGCCGGACGCCGACCTCAACGGGTACCGCGTGGTCGTGGCGCCCGCGCTGTACGTCGCCGACGACGCGACGCTGGCCCGGCTTGCGGCGTACGCGGAGGCGGGCGGGCACCTGGTGCTGACCTTCCGCGGCGGCTACGCGGACGAGTACGCGCGGGCCCGCTGGCAACGGGCGCCCGGCCCGTTGCGCGCCGCGGCGGGCGTCGGCTACCGGCTCTACTCCAACCTGACCGCGCCGGTGCTCGTGCGCGCGGCCTCCGACGAGCTGACCGTCGGCGACACCGCCACGGCCGAGGCGTGGATGGACGAGCTCGAACCCGAGGGCGCGATGCCGCTGGTGGAGTACGTCCATCCGCACTTCGGCAGGTTCCCCGCCGTCACGACGCACACGTACGGGTCCGGCCGCGTGACGTACGTCGGCACGCTGCCGAACCCGGATCTCGCCCGCGACCTGGCGGCTTACGTGTTGCGCGCGAGCGGTATCCGTCCGCGTGGTGCGGACCTGCCCGAGTCGGTGCGCGTGACCGGCGCACGCACCACGGACGGCCGGCGATTGTCGTTCGTGGGCAACTGGAGCTTCGAGGAGGTCGCGGTGGAAAGCGACGAGCTCGCCGGGACCGACCTGTTCGCCGACGCGCCCGTCGACGGCACGCTTACGCTGCCGCCATGGAGCATGCGGATTCTCGCGGACGGACGGTGGGGCGGCGCTTCGACGGGCGCGTCGCGCTCGTCGTCGGCGGCGGGCACGGGATCGGTCGTGCCACCGCGGCGCGGCTGAGCGCGGAGGGCGCGTCCGTCGTCGTCGCGGACGTCGACGTCGACGCGGCCACCGTCGTCGCGACGGAATGCGGGCACCGCGGACCCGCGCTGGCGGTGGCCTGTGACGTCACCGACGCCGCTTCCGTGGCATCGGCCGTCGACGCCGGGGTGGAACGGTTCGGCCGCCTCGACGTGCTGGCGCACACCGCGGGCGGCGACGCGACGCACGGCCGTTTCGCCGACACCGCGGACGGCGCCTGGGACCGGCTCGTCGACCTGAACCTCACCGGCGTGGCCCGGTGCATCCGTGCGGCGCTGCCGCACCTGCTCGCCGCGCCCGCGGGCGGCAGCGTCGTGGCGATCGGCTCGGTCAACGGCCTGGTGCCGTACGGCAGCGAGCCGTACTCGGCGGCGAAGGCGGGCCTGCAGAACCTCACCGCCAACCTCGCGACGCAGTACGGCCGGCGCGGCGTCCGGTTCAACCTCGTCGCGCCGGGGACGGTCCGGACCCGGGTGTGGGACGACCGGCAGGACGAGCTCGACCGGCTGGCTCGGGCGTACCCGCTCGGCCGGGTGGGCGAGCCGGACGACATCGCCGCCGCGGTCGCGTTCCTCGCGTCCGACGACGCCGCCTGGATCACCGGCGTCGTGCTCCCCGTCGACGGCGGCATCGTGTCA
>JAFMQP010000041.1 GCA_017354575.1 Acidothermales bacterium
TCGTGCAGGGCGAACACCTGCGCCAGCGAGACCGAGTGCTCGGGCACCGCCCGGTCGAGCTGGTGCAGCCCGACGACGCGGACCAGCTCCATGAGCAGGTCGTGGATGCGTTCTGCCGCCGACGCCATCGGCCCGCCGCCCTCCCCGGTCAACAGTTGTGCCTTACAACTCTTTGTCGTAGAGTCGAGCACAGTTGCGACCTACAACTTTAGGACGAGAGCCATGCAGGGCCACAAGCCGCACCGCTTCGGCCGCGCGCACGGTGACTTCACCGGGCGGCGCAGCCACTTCTACGACGTGCTCGCGCGGCTGGTGCTGCGCCCCGTCTACCGCAGGATCGCCGCCGACCTGGCCGGGACCGTGCCGGACGACGCGGACGTACTCGACATCGGCACGGGGCCGGGGGTGCTCGTGCTCGAGCTCGCGCGGCGGCGTCCGGACGTGAAGGTGACGGCGACCGACCTGTCGGCCGACATGGTCGAGCGCGCCGAACGCAACCTCCGCGAGGTCGGCGAGCGGGCGACCGCGCGCGTGGCCGACGCCACCGACCTGCCCTTCGAGGACGGCTCGTTCGACCTGGTGGTGACCTCGTTCAGCATGCACCACTGGGCCGAGCCCGAGGCGGCCGTGCCGGAGCTGGCCCGGGTGCTCCGTCCCGGCGGGCGGCTCGCCGTCTACGACTTCCGCGACGCGCCGTTCGACCGGCTCACCGGCGCCGCGGGCGAGCGTGGCCTGTTCGGTGGCGGCACGGGTGAGCGGACGCTGTTCGACACCGGCCTGTTCTTCAAGCGCAGGTGCGAGCGCCTGGTCCTTTCCGCTCAGCCGTCGCCTTCGCCCTCGGGCGAGTGGCGCTCGAGGAACGCGTAGACCTCGGTGTCGTCGACGCCGGGGAACGTTCCGGGTGGCAGCGCGGCGAGCAGGTGCGAGTGCGCGCGGGCGGCGGGCCGGGCGTAGCCCTCCCAGCGCTTCGCCAGCGCCTTCGGCGGACGCCGGCAGCAGGTCTCGTCGGGGCAGTGTGACCTCGCCCTGTTGGCGGTGTCGCGGCCACGGAACCACTTGGAGTGGACGTACGGGACGCCGACGGTGATGGAGAACTCGCCGTTGCCGCTGGGCTCGGTGCGCGCGCTGCACCAGTACGTGCCGCGCGGGTTGTCGGTGTACTGGTAGTACGACGCGAACTTGTCCTGGACGTCGAAGGCCGCGCGGGACGCCCACTTGCGGCAGGCCGGCTGCCCCTCGACGGCGCCGGTCGGGTCGGTGGGGAAGGCGACGCCGTCGTTCTCGTACGCCTTGTAGATCGTGCCGCTCTCGTGTACGCGGATGAAGTGCACCGGGATGCCGAGGTGGTGCGTCGCCAGGTTGGTGAACCGGTGCGCGGCCGTCTCGTTCGAGACCGCGTAGACGTCCCGCAGGTCCTGCACGGCGAGGTTGCGGTTCGCCTTCGCCTGCTGCAGGAACGCGACCGCGGGTTGCTCAGGTACGAGCAGGGCGGCGGCCAGGTAGTTGGTCTCGACGCGCTGCCGCAGGAAGTCGGCGTAGCTCTCCGGGTCACTGTGCTCGAGGACGACCGAGCCGAGCGCCTGGAGCACGACGCTGCGCGGGTCGTGCCCGCCCGCCGACGGCGTCTGCGGCAGGTAGATGCGGTGGTTGCGCAGGTCGATCACCGACCTGGTGGAGTGCGGTACGTCGCGCACGTGGTGCAGCCGGAAGCCGAGGTGGTGCGCGATGTCGGAGATCACGTGGTGCGACAGCGGGCCGCCGGCGTACCCCACCGCGTCGAGGATCTTCGCCGCCGCGAGCTCGATCTCGGCGTAGTAGTTGTCCCGCTCGCGCATCTGCGCGCGCAGCTCGCTGTTCGCCCGCCGCGCCTCCTCGGGCGTCGCGGCCTTCTCGTGCGCCTGCCGCTCCAGCTCGGCCTGCAACCCGGCGAGCGCCTCGAGCACCTCGGTCGGCAGCCGCTTGCCGATCCGGACGGTCGGCAGCCCGAGTGCCGTGTAGAGCGGGCCGCGCTGCGCGCGTTCGACGGCGATCTCCAGCGCCGCGCGCCGGCTCGGCGGCGTGGTGCCGAGCAGCTCGCCGACCTCGACGTCGAGCGCGTCCGCCAGCTGCTTGAGCAGCGACAGCCGCGGCTCGCGCCGGCCGTTCTCGATCAGGGACAGCTGGGACGGCGCCCGGCCCACCGCCTCGCCGAGCTCGGCGAGGGTGCGGCCCTGACGCTGTCGCAGGTGACGCAGCCGCTGGCCGAGCGTGAGGACGTCGATCGCGCGCCCGGCGGGGATCCCGGGTGTGCCGGAGGATCGGCTCTGCTCAACCATGAATTGACTGTACGGAAAATTCCGCGATTCTTCTACCCACGATTCGTGCAAGCGAGGTGCAGGTTGCGGGGAGAGTCATAGACATCCCGTCACGCGACGACCAAGGGGAGCACCGATGACCACGTACGCACACACCGACGGCAGCCGCTCGCAGCTCGACCAGGCCGCCGAGCGGCTGTCGCGCGCCTGGCACACCGACCCGCGCTGGCGCGGCGTCCGGCGCAGCTACACGGCGGCCGAGGTGGTCGCACTGCGCGGCCGCGTCGTCGAGGAGCACACCCTGGCCAAGCGCGGCGCCGACCGGCTGTGGGAGCTGCTGCACAGCGAGGACTACGTGTCCGCGCTCGGCGCCGTCACCGGCAACCAGGCCGTGCAGCAGGTGCGCGCCGGGCTGCAGTCGATCTACCTGTCCGGGTGGCAGGTCGCGGCGGACGCGAACCTCGCCGGCCAGACCTACCCGGACCAGAGCCTGTACCCGGCGAACTCGGTGCCGGACGTCGTCCGGCGCATCAACAACGCGCTGCTGCGCGCCGACCAGATCGACTTCGCCGAGGACCCGAACAGCGAGGCAGAGTGGCTGGCGCCGATCGTCGCCGACGCCGAGGCCGGGTTCGGCGGGCCGCTGAACGCGTACGAGCTGATGAAGGCGATGATCGCCGCGGGCGCGGCCGGGGTGCACTTCGAGGACCAGCTGGCGTCGGAGAAGAAGTGCGGCCACCTCGGCGGCAAAGTGCTGGTGCCGACGAGCCAGCACATCAGGACGCTGAACGCCGCCCGGCTGGCGGCCGACGTCTGCGGCGTGCCGACGCTCGTCGTCGCCCGTACCGACTCGCTGTCGGCGTCCCTCATCACCAACGACGTGGACGAGCGGGACCGGCCGTTCCTCACCGGGGAGCGCACGAGCGAGGGGTTCCACAAGGTGCGGGGCGGCATCGAGTCGGTGATCGCGCGGTGCCTTGCGTACGCGCCGTACGCCGACATGCTGTGGGTCGAGACGGGCACGCCCGACCTCGACTTCGCCAGGCAGGTCGCCGACGCCGTGCACCAGCAGCACCCTGACCAGATGCTGGCGTACAACTGCTCGCCGTCGTTCAACTGGCGGGGTCACATCGACGACCAGACGATCGCGCGGTTCCAGAAGGAGCTCGGCGCGATGGGCTACAAGTTCCAGTTCATCACGCTCGCCGGCTTCCACGCGCTCAACCACTCCATGTACGAGCTCGCGCGCGGCTATGCGACCGAGGGCATGCCGGCGTACGTGCGCCTGCAGGAGGCCGAGTTCGCGTCCGTCGAGGACGGCTACACCGCGGTGAGGCACCAGCGTGAGGTCGGTACCGGGTACTTCGACCGGGTGAGCACCGCCATCAACCCGGAGGCCGGGACGCTCGCCCTCACCGGCTCGACCGAAGAGGAGCAGTTCTCATGAGCGCCGTGATCGTGAAGGATGGGGCCAGGACGTACGGTCGCGATCTGGGAGGTCTCATGGCGGGCAGCGGGAAGATCGAAGTCGTCGGCCCGAGCGGCGAACGGTACGAAGAGATCCTGACGCCCGACGCGCTCGAGTTCGTCGCGAAGCTGCAGGGCGAGTTCGCCGAGCGAAGGCACCAGCTGCTCACGGCACGCGCCGAGCGGCGGAAGCAGGTCGCGGCGGGCGTGGACTTCGACTTCCGCGAGGACACAAGGCACATCCGCGAGGACATGACCTGGCGGGTCGCTCCGCCCGCACCGGGGCTGGTCGACCGGCGGGTCGAGATCACCGGACCCACCGAGAAGAAGATGACGGTGAACGCGCTGAACTCCGGCGCGAACGTGTGGCTCGCCGACTTCGAGGACGCCAACAGCCCCACCTGGGCGAACATGGTCGAGGGCCACCTCAACCTGATCGACGCGATCGACCGGCGGATCGACTTCGAGACACCCGAGGGCAAGGCGTACCGGCTCGGTGACCAGCTCGCGACGATCGTCGTCCGGCCGCGTGGCTGGCACCTCACCGAGAAGCACCTGCAGATAGGCGGCGAGCCGGTGTCGGGCAGCCTGGTCGACTTCGGGTTCTACTTCTTCCACTGCGCCAAGCGGCAGATCGACCGCGGCCAGGGCCCGTACTTCTACCTGCCGAAGCTGGAGAGCCACGAGGAGGCCCGGCTCTGGAACGACGTGTTCGTGCGCGCGCAGGAGCTGCTCGGCATCCCGCGCGGCACGATCCGCGCGACCGTGCTCATCGAGACGTTCCCCGCGGCGTTCGAGATGGAGGAGATCCTCTACGAGCTGCGCGAGCACTCGGCGGGCCTGAACGCGGGACGTTGGGACTACATCTTCAGCGTCATCAAGTACTACCGCACCCGCGGCAGGGGGTTCGTGCTGCCCGACCGCGCGGCGGTGACGATGACGGTGCCGTTCATGCGCGCGTACACCGAGCTCCTGGTGAAGACGTGCCACCGCAGGCAGGCGCACGCGATGGGCGGCATGTCGGCGTTCATCCCGAGCCGGCGCGACGCGGAGGTGAACGCGAAGGCGCTCGAGCAGGTGCGCACCGACAAGGAGCGCGAGGCGGGCGACGGCTTCGACGGCTCGTGGGTGGCGCACCCCGACCTCGTGTCGGTCGTGCGCGAGGTGTTCGACAAGGTGCTCGGCGACCGGCCCAACCAGGTCGACAAGCAGCGCGAGGACGTGCAGGTGACGGCGGCGCAGCTGCTCGACGTCCCGGCGACGCCCGGCAGCGTCACCGAGCAGGGCCTGCGCGCCAACATCGGCGTCGGGCTCGCGTACCTCGAGTCGTGGCTGCGCGGCAACGGCGCCGCCGCGATCAACAACCTGATGGAGGACGCGGCCACCGCGGAGATCTCGCGGTCGCAGGTGTGGCAGTGGCTGCACGAGGGCGTCCGGCTGGACGACGGCCGTACGGTCACGCGCGAGCTGGTGGTCGGCATCCTCGACGACGAGGAGGCGACACGTTCGGCCGCGGCCGGTCCGGCCAACCGGTTCGCGGACGCGCGCAAGCTGTTCGAGGAGGTCGCGCTCAGCGAGGAGTACCCGACGTTCCTGACCATCCCCGGCTACTCGCGCTACCTCGTCGACACCCAGGCACGGAGGGCGTTCCGCGCGTTGTCGTCGTGACCGTGCGGGCTCAGGGCCTCCTGGCGACGCCGCCGACGAGGAACTCGGCGAACTCGTACGGTTCGCCGAGCGGGGGACCCTCGGGCCACCACTCGACGACGGGGACGACGCCGGGCTCGACGAGCTCGAGCCCGGCGAGCAGGGCGCCCACGTCGGCGAGCCGGCGCGGCGTGAAGTCCGGGCTCGCGGCCTGGTAGCCGGCCATGGCGGCCATGAAGCCGGCTCGCCGCGCGTCGTCGGGCTCGGGCAGCCGGATATGGCTGACGGCGAGGTACGACCCCGGCGCCATCCGCTCCGTGTATCCGCGCACGATCCGGTGCGCCTCCTCGTCCCCGACGTGGTGCAGCGTCAGGCAGTGCAGCACACCGAGGGGCCGGGTGAGGTCGAGATGGCCGGTGACGGCGGGGTCGGCGAGCAGCTCGTCCGGCCTGGTGAGGTCGCCTGCCGCGAAGAACGTGTGCTCGTCGTCCGCGAGCAGTACGCGTCCGTGCGCGATCACGGCCGGGTCGTTGTCGACGTACACGACAGACGCGTCCGGGTCGATCCGGTGCACGACGTCGTGGGTGTTCTCGACGGTGGGCAGGCCGGAACCGACGTCGAGGAACTGGTCGATGCCCACCTCGGAGGTGAGCCAGGCCGCCACCCGCCTGACCCACCTGCGGTTGTCGCGGGCCATGATCTGGATGTCCGGGACGCTCTCGAGCATCCTTTCCAGGACCGAGCGGTCGACGGCGAAGTTGTCCTTGCCGCCGAGCATCGCGTCGTAGACCCGCGCGATGCTGGGGCGGCTGACGTCGACCCCGGGCGGGGCCTTCTCTACCTGCATGGGTCCGTTCCCTTTCCGGCCTCCCGGCGACGCCGCCGCGCGCTCACGGCTTCCTCGCCACCCCGCCGAGCGAGAGCTGCCCGAGCCCCGTCATCGGTGTGACGCGCGGCCCGTCCGGCCACCAGTCGTCGAGTGGCACGACGCCGGGCTCGACGAGCTCGAGACCCTCGAACAGAGCCGTCACGTCCGCGTGCGTCCTCGGTGTGAAGGCAGGGATCGCCTCGCGGTACTTCGCCACGCTGGGCAGGTACGTCTCGTAGCGCCCGTCCCCGGGTTCCGGCATCTCCGCGTGCACGATGCCCACGTACGACCCGGTGGCCAGCCGGTCGGTGTAGCCGCGCATGATCCGCTCGGCCTCGGCCTGCTCGGGGATGAAGTGGAGGGTGGCGCACTGCAGGACCGCCATGGGACGGTCGAGGTCGAGGTGGTCGACGACCCCCGAGTCGGACAGCAGCGCGGCAGGATTCGTGAGGTCTCCGGGGACGAAGTACGTGTACTCGTGGTCCTCGAGCAGCACCCGGCCGTGCGCGACCACCGTCGGGTCGTTGTCGACGTAGACGACGCGGGCGTCGCGGCTGACGAGGTGGGCCACCTCGTGCGTGTTCTGCACGGTCGGCAGCCCCGAGCCGAGGTCGAGGAACTGGTCGATACCGGCGGTCCCGGCGAGCCACCTGACGACCCGCTGCTGCCAGCGGCGGTTGGCCCGCATCACCCGGGGCAGGTCGGGGTTCAGCTCGATCAGCCGGTCGTAGAGCTGCCGGTCGACGGCGAAGTTGTCCTTGCCGCCGAGCATCGCGTCGTAGACCCGGGCGATGCTCGGCGTGCTGGTGTCGATCCCCCCGGGTGCACTCTCGTTGGCGGACATGGTGGGGACTCTAGCGTCGGCCGCCGTTCCGCCGTAACCGTCGCGCGCCCCGTGACGAGCCGGTGCCGTGCGTACGGACCGTCGCCGCCCGGGCTCGGCCCCTACAGGCGGAGCCGGTGGGCGCGCAGCCGCTCGTACAGCGGCAGGCATTCGGCCGCGACCTCGGCGTCGGGGCCGGTGAGCTCAGGGTTGCGCGGTCGGTGCGGCGCGAACCCGGTCGAGCGCTCGACGGCGGCGTACCAGTACGGTGCCCACACGCCGTCGCTCGCGCGCCGTCCCGGCGGCCAGTGCAGCATGCGTTCGGTGAACGGGACGCCCGCGTACGCGCACGGCGCGCGCAGGTACGCCTCGGGCTCCCGAAGGAAGTCGGCCGCGTCCACCGCCGGCATCGCGACGCCGGCGGACGTCAGCTCCTCGTGCAGCCGCAGCTGCGCCGGCAGGCCGATGTCGTCCGGCGTGACGCTCGCCCGCGCCTTCGTGTACGACGCGACGACCTCGCGCGGGTCGCGGATCAACAGCACGTCGGTCAGCACCCGGATCCAGCCGCGGTCGATCTCCGGCAGCAGGTGGCCGTTCATGTGCTTCTGGTAGAAGACCGCGACGCCTTCGGGCACAGGCCCGAGCAGGGTGTCGACCACGCGCCGCCAGTCGGCCTCTCCCGCCGCGATCACCTCGTCGCGGCCGGGGTGGTCAAGACCGGTGGCCGCGAGGTAGTGCGCGTAGAACGGCTCGTCGAGGACGACGCTGTCCTCGCGGTTCTCCCACGCGCGCATCAGCGCCGCGGAGATGTTCCGCGGCCCCGACCACACGGCGAGGCGTACCACGTCAGCCACGGCGTGCCTCCCGTGCCGTGACGTCCCGGTCGACGAGTCCGGCGTAGAGCCGCTGCAGCCACTCCGTCGTCGGGCCGCGCCGGCCGTCGCCGATGGTGCGCCCGTCCACCGTGCGCACCGGGACGAGGCCGGCGAACGTGCCGGTGACGAACGCCTCGTCGGCCCCGTAGACGTCGGTGAGGCTGAACGTCCTCTCGTACGCCGCGATGCCGGCCTCGCGGCGTACGCGCAGCACGTTGCCGCGGGTGATGCCGCCGAGGCAGTACTGCCCGCCCGACGTCCACACCTCGGGCTCGCCGGCGTCGTCGTGCCGGACGACGAAGAAGTGCGTCGAGTTGCACGTCGCGACGAAGCCGTTGGGGTCGAGCATCAGGGCCTCGTCCGCCCCTGCGGTGTAGGCCTGGACGCACGCGGTGATGTCGTTCAGCTTGCTGTGCGCGTTGAGCTCGGGGTCGAGGACGTCCGGCGCGCCGCGGCGCACGTGCACGGTGAACAGCGTGATGCCCTCGGTCGCCGCGCTCGGCAGCGGCTCCTTGTGCTCGGCGACGATCACGACTGTCGCCGGCCCGATCGTCGCGCGCGGGTCCTGGTAGGGCGTCGCCTTGACGCCGCGGGTCACCATCAGCCGGACGTGCACGCCGTCGGCCATGTCGTTCGCGCGCAGCGTCGCGTAGACCGCCTCGGTCAGCTCGGCGCGGGTCATCCCGACGTCGAGCGCGATCGCCGCGGCGCCCTCGTACAGCCGGTCCAGGTGCCGGTCCAGGAAGGCCGGGTGCCCGCGGTGGACGCGCAGCCCCTCCCAGACACCGTCGCCGAGCACGAACCCCGAGTCGAACACCGAGACGACGGCCTCGGGCCGCGGTCTCAGCTCGCCGTTGACGTAGACGAGGATGTGCTCGTTGCGCGGGTCGGAGACGTGCGCGTGGGTGCTCGTCGTGGCCATGACAGCAAGGTACGGGTGGCTCCGCGCACGCGGGTAAGTGCGGAGTACGCTGCGAGTAGCCGATTCGTGAAGTGATTCACAAGTGCACCCGGCCAGCGGAAGGGTCAGTGCGGTGAGCCAGGCGACGAGCAGGACGTCGGTGGAGACCGCCGACGTCGTGATCGTCGGCGCGGGCCCCTCGGGGTCGACGGCGGCGTACTACCTGGCACAGGCGGGGCTTTCCGTCATCCTGCTGGAGAAGACGTCGTTCCCGCGCGAGAAGGTCTGCGGTGACGGCCTGACGCCGCGGGCGGTCCGGTCGCTGGTGCGGATGGGGATCGAGACCGACGCTGCGGACGGCTGGATCCACAACCGGGGCCTGCGCATCTACGGCGGCGGCATGCGGCTGCAGCTGCCCTGGCCCGAGCTCGCCGAGTACCCCGACTACGGGCTGGTGCGTACCCGGCTGGACTTCGACGAGACGCTCGCCAGGCACGCCGCCAAGGCCGGCGCCCGGCTGCTGGAGAAGACCACCGTCACCGCGCCGATCGTCGACGAGCGCACCGCGCGGATCACCGGCGTCGCCGCCAAGCGCGACGGCGGCCGGGTCGAGTACCGCGCGCCGCTGGTGCTGGCGTGCGACGGCAACTCCACGCGGCTGTCCATCGCGATGGGCCTGCGCCGTCGCGAGGACCGGCCGATGGGCGTCGCGTACCGCCGCTACTACGAGAGCCCGCGCACCGACGACGACTGGCTCGAGTCGTGGCTCGAGCTGTGGGACGGCGAGAAGCTGCTGCCCGGCTACGGCTGGGTGTTCGGCGTCGGCGACGGCACGTCCAACGTCGGCGTCGGCATCCTCAACGCGTCCGCGTCGTTCAAGAACGTCGACTACCGCGACCTGCTGCGCCGCTGGGCCGACGCCATGCCGGAGGAGTGGCAGTTCCGCGAGCGGTACGCCACCGGCCCGATCCGCGGCGCCGCGCTGCCCATGGGGCTCAACCGCACGCCGCTGTACACCCGTGGCCTGCTGCTCGTCGGCGATGCCGGCGGCCTGGTCAACCCGTTCAACGGCGAGGGCATCGCGTACGCCATGGAGTCCGCCGAGATCGCCGCGGACCTCGTCGTGCAGGCGCTCGCCCGCCCGACGGCCGGCGCGCGCGAGCGGGTGCTGGAGACCTACCCCGGGCTGCTGCGGCAGAAGTACGGCGGCTACTACACGCTGGGCCGGGTCTTCGTGCAGATGATCAGCAACCCGACGTTCATGAAGGTCGCGACCCGCCACGGGCTGCCGCATCCCACGCTGATGCGGTTCACCCTGAAGCTGCTCGCGAACCTCACCGACCCCCGCGGCGGCGACGCCGCCGACCGCGTCATCAACGCCATGACAAAGCTGGCTCCGGCAGCATGATCCACCGTGCGAGCCCGGGAAGTATGCAGGAAGGCCGCGGTCTTACACTGACGGCCGGCGGTTTGCAAGAGGAGAGGTAGACGGATGCACCTGTACGCTCCGATCCTCGTACTCGGCCTACTCGCCTTCGCGTTCGCGGCGGTGACCGTCGTGCTCGGCGCGCTCACCGGGCCGAAGCGGTACAACCGCGCGAAGGTGGAGGCGTACGAGTGCGGCATCGAGCCGACTCCGCAGCCCGTGGGCGGCGGCCGGTTCCCGGTGAAGTACTACCTCACCGCGATGCTGTTCATCATCTTCGACATCGAGATCATCTTCCTCTACCCGTGGGCCGTGGCGTTCGACCACCTCGGCGCCTTCGGGCTGGTGGAGATGGTCCTGTTCATCGTCGCCGTGCTCGTCGCGTACGCCTACGTCTGGCGCCGCGGCGGTCTGGAGTGGGATTAGTGGCTGGGATTCCGGGTGTGGCGGAGGACTGATTGATGGGGCTGGAGGAGAAGCTGCCGAGCGGCTTCCTGCTGACCACGGTCGAGAAGGCCGTCGGCTGGGTGCGACGCTCGTCGCTTTGGCCGGCGACGTTCGGCCTTGCCTGCTGTGCGTTCGAGATGATGACGGCGGGCGGACCCCGTTACGACCTCGGCCGGTTCGGCATGGAGGTGTTCCGCGCCTCGCCGCGGTCGGCCGACCTGATGATCGTCGCCGGCCGGGTGAGCCAGAAGATGGCACCGGTGCTGCGGCAGGTCTACGACCAGATGCCGAACCCCAAGTGGGTGCTGTCCATGGGCGTCTGCGCAAGCAGCGGCGGCATGTTCAACAACTACGCGATCGTCCAGGGCGTCGACCACGTCGTGCCCGTCGACATGTACGTGCCCGGCTGCCCGCCGCGTCCCGAGCTGCTGATCGACGGCATCCTCAAGCTGCACGACAAGATCCAGAACGAGAAGCTCGGCGTGCACAGGGAGCAGGCCGAGCAGGAGGCCGAGCGGATCGCGCTGGGCGCGCTGCCGACGTCCGGTTCGCGGGGTGTCGGCTGGTGAGCACCGGCGGCGGCGGCGAGAACGTACCGGAGCGGCGGGTCCACGACCTGCCGCTGCCCACGTACGGCCGCGGCATGTTCGGCGCCAACGACACCGGCGACACGTCAGGCTACGGGCGGCTGCGGCGTCCGGTGCCGTTCCCCGGCCCGGCGCAACGCCCGTACGGCGAGGGGCTGGACGAGATCGCCGACGCGTTCGAGGGCGGGTACGACGACTACCACACGGCGATCGAGCAGGTGGTCGTGCACCGCGGCGAGATCACCTTCCACGTCAGGCGCGAGTCGCTGCTCGACGCGGTGCGGGTGCTCCGCGACGACGAGATCCTGCGGTTCGAGATGTGCCTCGGCGTCTCCGGCGTGCACTACCCGCAGGACGTGGGGCGCGAGCTGCACGCCGTATACCACTTCCTCTCGATCACGAACAACAACCGGCTCCGGCTCGAGGTGAGCTGCCCGGACTCCGACCCGCACATCCCGTCGATCGTCGAGGTCTACCCGACGAACAACTGGCACGAGCGGGAGACGTTCGACTTCTTCGGCATCGTGTTCGACGGCCACCCGGCGCTCACCCGCATCCAGATGCCGGACGACTGGGTGGGTCACCCGCAGCGCAAGGACTACCCCTTGGGCGGCATCCCCGTCGAGTACAAGGGCGCGACCATCCCGCCGCCCGACGAGCGGAGGGCGTACCACTAAATGACTGACGTCTATTCGGAGACCGATTCCGCCGGTCGCTCGTTCACCGTCACCGGCGGCGACTGGGACACCGTCGCCGACGCCGCGCAGGAGGACGAGGAGGGTCACCTCGTCGTCAACATGGGCCCGCAGCACCCGTCGACGCACGGTGTCCTGCGGGTGATCCTCGCGCTCGACGGCGAGACCGTCACCGAGTGCCGGCTCGCCGTCGGCTACCTGCACACCGGCATCGAGAAGAACACCGAGTACCGCACCTGGACCCAGGGCGTCACCTTCGTGACGCGCGCCGACTACCTGATGCCGCTGTACAACGAGGCGGCGTACTGCCTGTCGGTCGAGCGGCTGCTCGGCATCGAGAACGACGTCCCCGAGCGCGCGAACGTCATCCGGGTGCTGCTGATGGAGCTGCAGCGGATCGGCTCGCACATGGTCGCCATCGCCACCGGCGGCATGGAGATCGGCGCGATCGCGGTCATGACGTTCGGCTTCAGGGAGCGCGAGCTGATCCTCGACTGCCTCGAGCTCATCACCGGCCTGCGCCTCAACCACGCGTACATCCGGCCCGGCGGTGTCGTGCAGGACCTGCCCGTGGACGCCGAGGAGAAGGTGCGCGAGTTCGTCAAGGTGATGCGCAGGAACCTCGGCGACTACGCGAAGCTGCTCAACGAGAACGACATCTTCAAGGGCCGGCTCAAGGGCGTCGCCACCCTCGACCTTCCCGGGTGCATGGCGCTCGGCGTCACCGGCCCGATGCTGCGCGCCGCGGGGATGCCGTGGGACCTCCGCAAGGCGCAGCCGTACTGCGGTTACGAGGACTACGAGTTCGACGTCGTCACCGCCGACGGCGCGGACGCGTACGACCGGTACCTCATCAGGTTCGAGGAGATGAAGGAGTCGCTCGACATCATCGAGCAGTGCCTCGACCGACTGGGGCCGCCGGGGGAGAAGCCGGTGATGGTCGACGACCCGAAGATCGCGTGGCCGGCTCGGCTCGCGGTCGGCAGTGACGGGCAGGGCAACTCGCTCGACCACATCCGCCACATCATGGGCGAGTCCATGGAGGCGCTGATCCACCACTTCAAGCTCGTGACCGAGGGCTTCCGGGTTCCCGCCGGCCAGGCGTACGTACCGATCGAGTCGCCGAAGGGCGAGCTCGGCGCGCACGTCGTGTCCGACGGCGGCACCAGGCCGTACCGCGTGCACCTGCGTGACCCCTCGTTCGCCAACCTGCAGGCCGTTCCCGCGATGGCGGAGGGCGGCATGGTGGCCGACGTCATCGTCGCCATCGCCAGCGTCGACCCGGTCCTTGGTGGGGTGGACAGATGACGACACCGGCCGAGCAGACGATGCCGACGCCCGACACGTCGGTCTTCGACGGCATCACGGCGGACGCCGACGCGATCGTCGCGCGTTACCCGGTGGGCAGGCAGCGCTCCGCGCTGCTGCCGATGCTGCACCTCGTGCAGTCCGTCGAGGGCTACGTGAGCGCAGCCGGCATCAAGTTCTGCGCCGAACGGCTCGGGCTCACCGAGGCCAACGTCACCGCGGTCGTCACGTTCTACTCGATGTACAAGCGGCAGCCGTGCGGCGAGTACCTCGTCAGCGTGTGCACCAACACGCTCTGCGGCATGCTCGGCGGCGACGAGATACACGAGGCGCTCAAGCGGCACCTGCGCATCGACGACAACGAGACCACGGCAGACGGCCGCATCTCGATCGAGCACGCCGAGTGCCTGGCCGCGTGCGACTACGCGCCCGTCGTCACCGTGAACTACGAGTTCTTCGACCAGCAGACGCCGGACTCCGCGGTCGAGCTGGTCCGTGCGCTCGAAGCGGGCGACCTGCCGATGCCCACCAGGGGCGCGCCGCCGTGCACGTTCCGGCAGATCGAGCGGCAGCTCGCGGGCTTCCCCGACGAGCGTCCCGACGCGCTCGCCGGCGGCGGCAGCGGCGGGGAGCCCACCTTCGCCGGCCTGCGGCTGGCGGAGAGCCACGGCATGGCCGACACCGACGGCGACCGCCTGGGCGGCGGCGGCGGTGACGCGGCGTCCGGGCACGAGCAGGCGGGCAAACGGGTCCCGCCGACACCGCAGTCCGGCGACCGGGAGGAGACCACCCGGGTGACGAGCGAGGAGCCTCCGCAGGGCGGCGTCGCACGGAAGGCCGCGGAGCATCGCGACGACGCCGAGCAGGGCATGCGTGCCGACCGAGGCGGGGAGGACGACTGACGTGCCGATCACTCCGGTACTCACCAAGCGCTGGACCACCGACGAGTCCTGGCTGATGCGCACGTACGAGGACGACGGCGGCTACCGGGCGCTGCGCACCGCGCTCGGCACGCCGCAGGACGACCTGATCCAGCTGGTCAAGGACTCCAGCCTGCGCGGTCGTGGCGGCGCGGGTTTCCCCACCGGCATGAAGTGGGGCTTCATCCCGCAGGACGACGGCAAGCCGCACTACCTCGTCGTCAACGCCGACGAGGGCGAGCCGGGCACCTGCCGCGACCTGCCGCTGATGATGGCCGACCCGCACGCGCTGATCGAGGGCATCGTCATCACCTGCTATGCGGTGCGCGCGAACCATGCCTTCATCTACATCAGGGGCGAGGCCGTGCACGCGCTCCGCCGCGTGCAGAACGCCGTCCGCGAGGCGTATGCCAAGGGTTACCTCGGCGGCGACATCCTCGGCTCCGGCTTCGACCTCGAGCTCACGGTGCATCCCGGCGCCGGCGCGTACATCTGCGGCGAGGAGACCGCGCTGCTCGACTCGCTCGAGGGGTACCGCGGCCAGCCGCGGCTCAAGCCCCCCTTCCCCGCCACCCACGGCCTGTACCAGTCGCCCACCGTGGTGAACAACGTCGGGACGCTGGCGTCGGTTCCCCACATCGTCAGCAACGGCGCCGACTGGTGGAAGGCGATGGGCCCGGACAAGTCGCCGGGCACGAGCATCTACTCGCTTTCCGGACGGGTGAAGCGGCCCGGGCAGTACGAGGCGCCGATGGGCACCACGCTGCGCGAGCTGCTCGACATGGCAGGCGGCATACCGGCGGGCCGTGACCTCAAGTTCTGGACGCCTGGCGGGTCGTCGACACCGCTTTTCACCGCGGAGCACCTGGACGTGCCCCTCGACTTCGACTCGGTCGCCGCGGCCGGCTCGATGAACGGCACCAGCGCCGTCATGGTCTTCGACGACTCCGACTGCGTCGTGCGCGCGGTGAAGCGGTGGTGCGAGTTCTACGCGCACGAGTCCTGCGGCAAGTGCACGCCGTGCCGCGAGGGCACGTTCTGGTACGTACAGATCTACGAGCGGCTCGAACGCGGCGACGCGTCCGAGCAGGATCTCGAAACACTGCTCGATCTCTCCGACAACATCCTCGGGCGCGCGTTCTGCGCGCTCGGCGACGGTGCGGTGAGCCCGGTGACGTCGTCCCTGAAGTACTTCAGGGACGAGTACGTCGCGCACTTCGAGCAGGGCGGCTGCCCGTTCCGCGGCCGCGGCAGGGCGAGGGTGAAGGCACTGTCTGGGAGCGAGAGGGCATGACCGTTACGACAGGCGGCGGCAACCCGCCCGCCGAGCGCCCGGCCGACCTGGTGACCGTCACCATCGACGGCACCACCCTCGAGGTGCCGAAGGGCACGCTCGTCATCCGGGCGGCCGAGATGATCGGCACGGCGGTCCCGCGG
>JAFMQP010000244.1 GCA_017354575.1 Acidothermales bacterium
GTTCGCCGTCGATGCCGCGGAGCACACCTGGGCGCACGTCGACGAGGTGCTGGCGCACTACCGGTTCCACCGACGGCTCACCGCGCTCGGCAACAACGGCGAGCTGGACCTGCTGCTCGCCGACCTCCAGTTCAAGCTGCACCAGGCGTACATCGTCGCCCGGCGGATCGACCCGGCGAACGTGCCCACGGGCACCGACCACCGCCGGATCGTCGAGGCGGTCGCCCGCCGCGACCCGGAGAACGCCCGCCGCGCCGCGGCCGAGCACGTCACCGAGCTCCGTACCTGGCTGCTCACCACGCTGATCGACAGCGACGCCGTCCTGGACGCGGGCATCTCCGCCAAGGCCAGGAACATGCTGGCCAAGGGACGTCCCCGCAACGTGACAGCGCGTTAGCGGACGATTGACGAGAGACGACGCGAGAGGCACAGTTTCCGCATGACGCCGCCCAACGAGCACTCCGGGGACACCGTCGAGTCGCCGGAGTTCGACGACCTCGTCGACGCGCTCGCGGCACGGCTGGCGCGGCGCAGCGCCGCCAAGCCGGGCCCGGACGACGACTGCGGTCTCGACACCGACTGCCCGCCGGACCAGATCTGCCTCGACGGCCACTGCACCTGAACCGGCGTTCCCGCAACCCGGGCCGGCACTTCACACGACGAACCCGTGCTTCCCACACCCTGCAGGTCGTGGGAAGCACGGGTTGATCATGAGAACATGATCAACCAGGTCAGTGCCGGGGGTGGGCCGATGTGACTTCGCGTCACGACTCGGTGACGGAGAGGGTTGCACCGACCGTGTCGGCTCTCTAGCGTGAGAGCTGCGGCGGCGACCGCCGCCGGTTTCACTCGGGGAGCATCGATGAGGCATCGCCTCGGCGGCTCAGCGCGGGAGGTGCAGCGTCCGCAACGCTGCCGAGCCCGTGCCGAGGTCGCCCCAGCCGTCCGTCAGGTCCAGCAGCGCTATCGCGCAGGTCGGGAACCGCTCCACCTCGGAGTCGGTCAGCGTCGCCACCAGCGCGTGCATGCCGGGGTTGTGGCCTACCAACGCCGCCGCCGCGACCTCGTCTGGGATCTCGCCGAGCACCGCTAGCAACGTCGGCACGTCCGCGTCGTACACTCGCGGATCGAACGTCGGCTCCGGCCCGTCGAGCGCCGTCGCCAGCTCCGCCCAGGTCTGCTGGGTGCGCCGCGCCGTCGAGCACACGACGGCGTCCAGCCGGACGCCGCAGTCGCGCAGCCGCTCACCGGCCGCCGCGGCGTCCCGCAGGCCGCGAGGGGCGAGCGGCCGGTCGATGTCGGGCCGCCCCGGCGCCTCCCCCGCCTTCGCGTGCCGGACGACGGCGAGCAACCGGTCCGCCATCGCTCAGCTCGCCCCCAGCGCGTGGTAGCCGCCGTCGACGTGCACGATCTCCCCCGTCGTCCGCGGGAACAGGTCGGAGAGCAGCGCCACGCATGCCCGCGCGGTCGGCTCGGTGTCGCTGTTGTCCCAGCCGAGCGGCGCGCGGTCGCCCCACCCCGACTCGATGTCGTCGAAGCCCGGGATGCCCTTGGCGGCCAGCGTCCGCAGCGGGCCGGCCGACACCAGGTTGACCCTGATGCCGCGCGGGCCGAGGTCGCGCGCGAGGTACCGCGCGGTGGACTCGAGGCCCGCCTTCGCCACGCCCATCCAGTTGTACGCGGGCCACGCGACGCTCGCGTCGAAGGTCAACCCCACGATCGAGCCGCCCTCGCCCAGCAGCGGCAGGGCCGCGGCGGCGAGCGCCTTCAACGAGTACGCCGACACGTGCAGGCCGACCGACACGTCCGACCACGGCGCGTCGAGGAAGCTCTCCCCCAGGCACGACTGCGGCGCGAACGCGATCGAGTGCACGACGCCGTCGAGATGGTCGGTGTGCTCGCCGAGCCGCTCGGCGAGGCTCGCCAGGTGCTCCTCGTCGGACACGTCCAGCTCCAGCACCGGCGGCTCGGTGGGCAGCCGCTTCGCGATCCTGCGGGTGATCGACAGCGCCCTGCCGAAGTTCGTGATGACGACGTCCGCACCCTGCTCCTGCGCGAACTTCGCGACGCCGAAACCGATCGAGGTGTCCATCGTCACGCCCGCGACGAGGATCGTCCTGCCCTGGAGGATGCCCATGCTCAGTGTCCCATTCCGAGTCCGCCGTCCACGGGGATGACCGCGCCGGTCACGTACGCCGCCTCGTCGCTTGCGACCCAGCGCACCACGCCGGCGATCTCGTCGCTCGTCGCGGTACGGCCCAGCGGCACCTGCTGTTTGATCTGCTGCTGCCGCTCGGGCGTCAGGACCTCGGTCAGCGCGGTCTCGACGTAGCCCGGCGCCACGACGTTCACGGTGATGTCGCGCGGGCCGAGCTCGCGGACGAGTGACCGCGCGAATCCCACCAGGCCCGCCTTGGACGCCGCGTAGTTCGTCTGGCCGGGGGAGCCGAGCAGCCCGACCACCGACGAGATCAGCACGATCCTGCCGTGCCGCGACCTGAGCATGCCGCGGACCGCGCGCTTGGTGACCCGGTACGCCCCGGTCAGGTTGGTGTCGAGCACGCTCGTGAAGTCCTCGTCGGACATCCGCAGCAGCAGCTGGTCCTTGGTGATCCCCGCGTTGGCGACGAGCACGTCCACGCGCCCGAACTTCTCCTCGACCTCGGTGAACGCCCGGTCGACGGCCCCGGTGTCGGTGACGTCGCAGCGCACGCCGACCAGGCCGTCCGGCGGCTCGCCGCTGCGGTAGGTGACGACGACGTCGTCGCCCGCATCCGTGAAGGCGTCGGCGATCGCACGGCCGATCCCCCTGTTGCCTCCCGTGACGAGGACCGTGCGCGGCACGCTGACCTCCCGATCGCTTCGACTACGCGCGCACGTTACCAACCGGGACGCCCACGCAGACCGGCTAGGCTGCGGGCGTGGCGAGCGGATCCGGGCCGGCGATCGACGAGGACTTCCTGGCACTCCCGTTGCGGCGGCTCGCCGACGCAGCGCTGCAGCGGGCCCGCGAACTCGGCGCCACGCACGCCGAGTTCCGGGTCGAGCGCGACCGGCGGCAGCGGCTGGGGCTCAGGGACGGCCAGGTCGACACCAGCGGCGACGACACCGGCCTCGGCCTGTGCCTGCGCGTCGTGCACGACGGGGCGTGGGGGTTCGCCGCCGACGTCGATCTCGACGCCGGCACGGCCGCGTCCCTCGCCGACCGCGCCGTGGAGCTCGCCCGGATCAGCCGTCCGCTCGCCACCGAACGCGTCGAGCTCGCCGGCGAGCCGGTGTACGGCGACGTCACCTGGGCGTCGGCGCACGACGTCGACCCGTTCGCCGTTCCCGCCGCCGAGAAGGCCGCGCTGCTGACCGAGCGCAGCGAGCGGCTGCTCGCCCATCCCGCGGTGCACCACGTCGACGCCCACTTCCTGGCGGCGAAGGAGACCAAGTTCTACGCCGACCTCGCCGGCACGGTCACCACGCAGCAACGGGTACGCGTGGCCCCCGAGATCACGGTCGTGAACGTCGACGCCGAGTCCGGCCGGTTCGAGGACATGCGGACGCTCGCGCCGCCCGCGGGCCGCGGCTGGGAGTACCTCACCGGCACCGGGTGGGACTGGGACGCCGAGCTAGCCGAGCTGCCCGAGCTGCTGCTGGAGCGCACCAAGGCACCGAGCGTCGAGGCCGGCCGCTGCGACCTCGTCGTCGACCCGTCCAACCTGTGGCTCACCATCCACGAGTCGATCGGGCACGGCACCGAGCTGGACCGTGCGCTCGGCTATGAGGCGGCGTACGCGGGCACCACCTTCGCGACCTTCGACGGGCTCGGCACCCGCAGGTACGGTTCGCCGGTCATGAACGTCACGGGCGACCGCGTCGTCGAGCACGGGCTCGCGACCACCGGCTACGACGACGAGGGCGTCGCGACGACGCGGTGGGACATCGTCAGCGAGGGCGTGCACACCGGCTACCAGCTCGACCGGCGGATGGCCGCACTCAAGGGTTTCGGCCGCTCGAACGGCTGCGCCTACGCGAGCGCGGCGACGTTCGCGCCGATCCAGCGGATGGCGAACGTGTCGCTGCAGCCCGCCCCGGACGGCCCGTCCACCGAGGAGCTGATCGCGGGCGTGCGCCGCGGACTGCTCGTCGTCGGCGACAAGTCGTGGTCGATCGACATGCAGCGCTACAACTTCCAGTTCACCGGCCAGCGCGGCTACGCCATCAGGGACGGCAGGCTGGCGGGGCAGGTGCGCGACTTCGCCTACCAGTCCAGGACGCCGGACTTCTGGGCGTCGATGGAGGCGGTCGGCGGTCCCGCGACCTACGTGCTCGGCGGCAGCTTCATGTGCGGCAAGGGCCAGCCGGGCCAGGTCGCGCCGGTGAGCCACGGCTGCCCGAGCGCGCTGTTCCGTTCGGTGAACGTGCTCAGCACCAGGACCGAGGAGGACGCATGAGCGCGTCGAGGCTCTCGCCGCAGCAGGCGGTCGAGACCGCGCTGCGGCGAAGCCGCGGCGACGGGTGCGTCGTGATCGCCGACGAGCACAGCCACGTCGACCTGCGCTGGGCGGCCAACTCGCTCACCACGAACGGCTTCGCCCGCGCCGACCGGCTGACGGTCATCGTCACCGTGGCCGGGACGCGCGGCACGGCCGTCGGGTCGGTCGGGCGCAGCGGCGTCACCGCCGGGCAGGTCGCCGATCTGGTCGAGGCGGCCGAGCACGCGGCGCGGGACGCCGGGCCGGCGCCCGACGCGCAACCGCTCGCCGTCCCCGACGACGCCGGCAGCGGCGGTCCGTGGGAGGAGCCGCCGGCGCGCACCTCGCCGGCCGTGTTCGGCGATCTCGCGGCGTCGCTCGGCGACGCGTTCGGCGCGTCGGCGTCGGGCGGCACCGAGCTGTTCGGCTTCGCCGAGCACGAGCTGACGACGACGTACCTCGGCACGAGCACCGGCGTCCGGCTGCGCCACGACCAGCCACAGGGCCGGCTCGAGCTCAACGCGAAGTCCGCCGACCGCGCCAGGTCCAGCTGGACCGGTCTCGGCACCACCGACTTCGCCGACGTCGACGTGCCCGCCGCCACCGCGCGGCTGGCGACCCAGCTCGGCTGGGCGAGACGACGCGTCGAGCTGCCCGCCGGCAGGTACGAGACCGTGCTGCCGCCCTCGGCGGTCGCGGACCTGCTCGTCTACCTCTACTGGTCCGCCGGCGCCCGCGACGCCCACGACGGCCGCACCGTGTTCTCCCGCGCGGGCGGCGGCACCCGCATCGGCGAGCGGCTCACGTCCGTGCCGGTGACCATCAGGTCCGACCCGCGCCGGCCCGGCCTCGCGTGCGCGCCGTTCGTCGTGGCGCACACGTCCAGCTCCGAGCAGTCCGTCTTCGACAACGCGCTGCCTTCCGGTCCGGTCACGTGGGTGGACGAAGGCGTGCTGTCCGCCCTGATCCAGACGAGGTACACCGCGTCCCTCACCGGGCAGCCCGCGACGTTCCCCGTCGACAACCTGGTCGCGTCCGCGAACGGCGCGTCGGACGACCTCGACGCGCTCGTCGCGCGCACCGGGCGCGGCCTGCTGCTCACCTGCCTCTGGTACATCCGGCCGGTCGACGCGCGCACCCTGCTGCTCACCGGCCTCACCCGCGACGGCGTCTACCTCGTCGAGGACGGCGAGGTCGTGGGCGCGGTGAACAACTTCCGGTTCAACGAGAGCCCCGTCGGCATGCTGTCTCGGGTGCTCGACGTCGGCCGCACCGAACGGACCCTCGCGCGTGAGCTCTCCGACTACTTCCCCCGCACGGCCATGCCGGCGCTGCGCGTCGCGGACTTCAACATGAGCACGGTCTCCGACGCGTCCTGACGGGAGGCGGCACATGACGGACGAACGGGTGGCGGTGATCGGCGGCGGCACGATGGGTGCGGGCATCGCCCACGTCTTCCTCGTCGCGGGATCTCCGGTGACCCTCGTGGAGGTCGACGAGGAGGCGGCCGCCTCCGGGCGTGCCCGGGTCGCCACGTCCCTGTCCCGGGCCGCGGCCCGGGACAGGCTGCCGCCGGGCACCACACCCGAGGCGATGCTCGCGTCGCTTCGCACCGTGCCGTCGCTCCACGAGCTGCCGGGAGACACCGGGTTGGTCGTGGAGGCGGTGCCGGAGGACGCGGAGCTGAAGCGACGCGTGCTCCGCGGCGTCCAGGACGTCCTGCCGGACACCGACCTCGCCACGAACACGAGCTCGCTCTCGGTCGCCGACCTGGCCGCCGCGCTGCCGTGTCCTGAGCGGTTCTGCGGCATGCACTTCTTCAACCCCGTCCCGGTCACCGTGCGGGACGCTCCCGGGCTCGCGAGCGGCC
>JAFMQP010000245.1 GCA_017354575.1 Acidothermales bacterium
CTGCGCGGCGTCGAGGTCGCGGACGAGCGTCTTCTCCGACACGTCCAGCCCGACGCGGATGAGCAGGTCGCGCACCAGCGTGCGCCGCCGCCGCCACCGGCCCTCGAACGCGGCCCGCTCGCCCAGCAGTTCGCCGACGCGCAGCGCGTCCTGGAGGTCGGACACGCTCTTCACCGCGCCGACGCCGACATGCCTGCGGAGGGCGCCGGACGACGCCGGCCGCCCGGCGAGCGTGATGGAGCCGGAGGACGGGCGCATCCGTCCGGCCAGGACGAGCAGCAAGGTGGTGTGCCCGGAGGCGGGGGGACCGGCCACGGCGACGAGCTGTCCGCGCGCGGCCTCGAGGTCGACGCCGCGGAAGGCCCACGCGCCCTCGTGCAGGAGCGCCAGCCTGTCGGCGGCGAGATACGCGGTCATCACTCCTCCTCGGTAGGTTTTTGGACTGACTGGTCAGCGCAAAGATAACCCGAACCGCGGAGGGGGATGCACGACGTGACCGATCCCACGCCGCCCCGGCGTCAGCGGTGCAGCACCCGGCGCAGTGCCGCCTCCAGCGCGGCGGCGTCCGCCGCGTCCGAGCTGCGCCAGGCCACGAACCGGTCGGGGCGGACCAACGTGGCGCCGTCCGGCCCGATCCCGTACCGCCTCCGCCAGTCGCGGTCGGCGTCGACGAGCTCGTCCGTGCCGCCTACCACCTCGGCGCGGAGCGGGACACCGAGCCGCCCGGCGACCTCGGTCGCGACCTTGGCCCACGCGTCCGACCCGGTCAGCAGGACGAAGCCGCGACCGAACAGGTCGAGCACGGGCAGCCGCTCGCCGCTCCTGGTGAGCCAGAAGTGCGGCGCGTGCGAACCGGGCCGGCCGGTGGGGTGGTTCGGATCCTCCAGCCGCGCACCGTCCTCGTCCCGCTCGGGCACGACGGCGCCGTCCGGGTACCGGTACCCGAGCAGGGCCTGCTCGGGCGGCACAGGCGCGTCCTCGGTGCCGTCGGCCAGTTGCGGCATGGACCGCGCGATCATGTTCGCGTACTGCTGTCCCGCGATCATCTCGCCGTACGGGCGGCGCTCGGCGTCGTGGCTGTCGAGCAGGCCGAGACCTGCCCAGCCGCCGACGACGGCGGCGAGCTTCCACGCCAGGTAGAACCCGTCCATCATCGCGGTGTTGCCGCCCTGCCCGCCGTGCGGCGGCATGGTGTGCGCGGTGTCGCCGACCAGGTGGACACGCCCGGCGCTGAACCGGTCCGCCACGCGATGGGCGATGCCCGTCTCCGCGACGCTGACGACTTCGAGCGGCAGGCCAGGGATGCCCACGATCCGGCGGACGACCTCGGCCAGGCGTTCCCGCGGGTAGTCGTCGAGCGTCTCGCCCCGTTCGGGGTGGTAGTCGAAGAACGCCGCCCAGCGCCCCGGCGTGTCGGTGCTGACGAAGTTCGCCATGCCGTCGAACGCCGGGTTCTGCAGGTAGAACAGCGCGTGCTCGTGACCGCACACGGCGTCCGCCAGATCCGCGTCGAAGACGACGCCGATCGCGCGGGTCAGCTCGCCGCGGCCGTGCGTACCGATCCCGGCGCGCTCGCGGACGACGCCGCGCCAGCCGTCCGCGGCGACGAGGTGGTCGGCGCGCACCGTCTTGCTCCGGCCCGTGCCCGTGTCGGTGAGGGCCACGTCGACGCCGTCGGCGTCCTGCTCGAACGACTCGAGCCGGGTGCCGAACCTGATCTCCGCGCCGAGCTCGCGGGCGCGCTCGGCCAGGATCGGCTCGGTGCGTTCCTGGCTCGCCATGCCCATCCGCTCGGGCGTGAGGTGTGGGAACTCCGGCCACCGCTCGCCGATGATCTCGTGCAGCACGCGGCCGGTGACGCTCTCCGCGATGACGATCGGCATGCCGAGGTCGAGGTCGTAGCCCGCCGCGCGGACGCGCTCGGAGACGCCCGCGATGCGCAGCGCCTCCATCGTGTGCCAGCTCTGGCCGCGCGCCTTCGGCTGGTTGGACGTCGTCGGGTGGCGTTCGACGAGCAGCGACGGGACGCCGTGCAGGCCGAGGAACATCGCGGTGGACGTGCCGGCTAGGCCGGCGCCCACGATCAGGACGGGGACGTGCTCGTGGTGCTGTGTGGTCGACATGCCGGACTCCAGTTAGAACGATGTTCGAGTACGAACATCGTTCTACATACGAACGCCGTTCCCGTCAAGTACAGTGTTCGACATGGGGACCGATGGGACACGGACGGCCGCGGTGCCGCCGCCGCCGTGGCGGCGCGGAACCGACAAGCCGGTGCGCCAGCAGCTCGGCGTGCCGGCCATCGTCGCCGCCGCGATGCGGATCATGGACCGCGAGGGACTGGACGCCGTGAGCATGCGGCGGGTCGCGCAGGAGCTGGGCACCGGCGCCGCATCGCTCTACCAGCACGTGCGCAACAAGCGGGAACTGCACGAGCTGATCCTGGACGAGGTGTTCCGGGACCTCGACGTGCCCGAGCCCGACCCGACGAGGTGGCAACAGCAGTTGAAGGACCTGTGCCTCGACCTGACCAGGATCATGCTGGCGCACCCGGGCGCGGCCAAGATCGGCATGGAGACGCTCATCCCGACCACCCCGGGTGTCCTGGTGGGGATGGACGCGATGATGGGCTACATGCGGGTGGGCGGCGTCCCCGACCACCTGATCGCGAAGGCCTGTGACCCGCTGGCGCTGATGGGCACGGCGTTCGCGTACGAGGCGAGCCTGTGGACCACCAGCGCAGCCGGACGGGCCGAGGCGCACCGCAGGATCGACGAGATCGAGGCCTACCTCGACTCGCTGCCCCACGAGCAGCTGCCGCACCTCACCGCGTTGCGTAAGCAGATCCGAGACGAGGACGACGGGTGGGCGAACTTCGAGCTCGGCATCGACATCTTCATCGCCGGCCTGGCGACGTACGCGACGCGCTGACCAAAGTCGGATACCACTGTCCGGACGGTCCGCGCTGCTATGGTGCCAAGGCTGTTCGTCGGCCCCGTCGACGGGAGGTGTGGCATGGTGCGGCGGACCGTCGTTCCGGGTGTCGTCCTCGCGGCGACGGCGCTGCTGGCCGCGGCCTGCAGTCCGGTACCCGGCAAGGCGGGGAACCGTCCCGCGGCTGCCACCCGCTCCCCGGCGGTCGCGCGGTCCGGGTCGAGCACGCCCTCCGCCACGCCGAGCACGGCGTCCACGTCACCGGGCGCGCCGAGCAAGGCGTCCGCCACACCGAGCACGCCGAGTACGCCGGCTACCTCGCCGAGCACGGCGTCCGCGTCGCCGAGCACGTCGCCCAGCGCGACGCCGACACGGACGCGCGACCCGCTCGACATCGGTGACACGACGTTCGAGATCGGGGCCAGGGGCGACCGGGTCAAGGCGCTGCAGCTGCGGCTGGAGAAGCTGCACTACGACCCGGGGTCCGTCGACGGGGAGTACGGGCCGACCACGCTGATGGCCGTGTGGGCGTTCCAGAAGGTCAACGGCATCGAGCCGACGGGCACCATCGGGCGCCGCACGCGTGCCGCGTTCGAGCACCCGAAGCGGCCCAAGGTCCTGGTGCACAAGGGGCCAGGCGACCGGGTCGAGATCAACCTCACCAAGCAGATCCTCACCGTGTACGACAACGACGACGTGGTGCTCGTCTCGCACACCTCGAGCGGCACGGGCCGGTACTACTGCGACAACTGGAAGGACGACGACACCGGGGAGACCGGGACGTCGTGCGGCATCGCCGTGACGCCGACGGGTGACTACCGCGCCGGACGCCGGATCGCCGGCTGGCGGCACTCGAAGCTCGGCTACCTGTACAACCCCGTGTACTTCAACGGCGGCATCGCCGTGCACGGGGAGCCCGCCGTCCCGCTGTACCCGGCGTCGCACGGGTGCGTGCGCATCCCGATGCACACCTCGAACATCTTCCCGAGGATCGTCGGCGACGGCGAGCGCATCTACGTCCGCCACCCGTAACGACGCTTCCTGGTCTCCCTATGCTGGCGCCATGCCTGACATGACGCCGGACGAGTTCCGCAAGTACGGGCACCGGGTGGTCGACTGGATCGCGGACTACGGGGACCGGGTGGGGGAGCTGCCCGTCCGTTCCCAGCTAGCGCCGGGTGACGTGCGCGGCGCGCTGCCCGCGCATCCGCCGGAGCATGGCGAGTCGTTCGACGCGGTGCTCGCCGACCTCGACCGCGTCGTGCTGCCGGGCGTGACGCACTGGCAGCATCCGTCGTACTTCGCGTACTTCCCGGCGAACGCGTCAGGGCCCGCGATCCTCGGCGACCTGCTCTCGTCGGGCCTCGGTGTCCAGGGCATGTTGTGGGCCACCAGCCCGGCGTGTACCGAGCTGGAGATGGTCGTCGTCGACTGGCTCGCGGAGCTGCTGGCCCTGCCGGCGGACTTCACGCACGCGGGCACCGGCGGCGGCACGATCGAGGACTCCGCGAGCAGTGCCAGCCTGGTGGCGTTGCTCGCCGCGCGGCACCGCGCGTCCGGTGGCGAGGTGGAGCGCAGCGGTGCCACGGGGCGGCAGACGGTCTACGTGTCGAGCGAGACGCACTCGTCGCTGGAGAAGGCGGTGCGCGTCGCGGGCATCGGGGCCGACAACATGCGCGTCGTCGGCGTCGACGAGAACCTCGCGATGGACGCGGCGGTGCTCGACCGCGCGATCGTGGCGGACGTCGCGGCCGGTGCGGTGCCCGCGATGGTGTGCGCGACGGTCGGCACGACGGCCACCGGTGCCGTCGACCCGGTCCGGGCGATCGGCGAGGTGTGCCGGCGGCACGGCGTCTGGCTGCACGTGGACGCGGCGTACGCCGGCGTGGCCGCGGTGTGCCCCGAGTTCCGTGAGCTCAACGACGGCGTGGCCGACTACGCCGACTCCTACGTCACCGACCCGCACAAGTGGCTGCTGACCAACTTCGACTGCTCGGTGTTCTGGGTACGCGACCGCGGACCGCTCGTCGGCGCCCTGTCGGTCCTGCCCGAGTACCTGCGCAACGCCGCGACGGAGTCGGGCGCGGTGGTCGACTACCGCGACTGGCAGATCCCACTGGGCCGCCGGTTCCGCGCGCTGAAGCTGTGGTCGGTGCTCCGCTGGTACGGCGCGGCCGGGCTGCGCGAGCACATCCGGTCCGACGTCGAGTCGGCGCGCCGGTTCGCGGAGCTGGTGGCCGCCGACGACCGGTTCGAGACCGTCGCGCCGCCGCGGCTCGGCCTGGTCTGCCTGCGGCCGCGGTGGGAACGCATCGCGGGTGTCGACGCCGCCGCGGCCGACGAGCTGACCGCCCGGTTGCTCGTGGAGCTGAACGACTCCGGCGCGCTGTACCTGTCCCACGCGAAGGTGCGCGGGCGCACCGCGCTGCGGTTCTGCGTAGGGGCTCCGGCGACGCGGTGGCGTCACGTCGAGGCCGCGTGGGAACGGATCCGCGCGGGCGTCGCCGAGCTCGCCGACAGCTGACGCGGGCCCTCGTTGCGGTCGTGGTCAGCGCGGCTCTGTGGCCAGCCGGACGGCGAAGCCGACCAGGGCCGTACCGACGACCGCGTCGAGCGTGCGTCGCACCGGACGCCGCGCGATGAGCGTACGCATCCGGTGCAGCAGCCAGATGAGCACCAGCAGCCAGGCGATACCGATGACCGCGTGGGTGTACGCCAGTACGAGCGCGTCCAACGCCCCCGTCTCGCCGGGGTGCAGGAACTGCGGCAGCACGGACAGGTAGAACGCCAGCACCTTCGGGTTGGTGATGTTGGACAGGAAACCCTGCCGCCAGTGCGTCATCGGATGGCGGCGCGGGACGCCGTCGACGGCGTCGAGACGCGTGTACTCGCCGCGCCACGCCGACCGCAGCGCCTGGAAGCCGAGGAAGCACAGGTACGCGACGCCCGCCCACTTGACGGCCTCGAACAGCGGCTGCGAGCGCACCACGAGCGCGCCTACGCCGAACGCCGCCGCCGTGCCCTGGACGGCGTTGCTGGTGCAGATGCCGAGGCTGGTGGCGAGGCCCGCCGCCCGGCCGCCGACGAGCGAGTTCTTCAGCACGACCATGGTGTCCGGCCCCGGCGCGAGGACGACGAGCGTGGCGAACGCGGCGAAGGTGGCGTACGTGCTCCAGGTCATGCGGGCACCCTAGCTTTGCGCTGACCACGCCATGACGTTCCAGCCGTCCGGCCGTGCCGTCCTCGCCATCGACGTTCGGCAGTCCGGTACCCGCGCCGGCCGTTCGCCTCGCGGTCACCCAACGCTCTGTCGGTCTTCTGCTCGTGGGGTCTGTGATGGCCGATTCGTCCCCGCTACAGTCCGTACGCAATTGCCTGCCCTTCGCACAACC
>JAFMQP010000246.1 GCA_017354575.1 Acidothermales bacterium
GGTGATCCTGAAGTCTCGGAACAGCATCCCGGCGTCTAAGAACCGCTTCAGCGACCACCACACGCTCTGCACGTAGGACGCGTCCATGGTGCGGTACGGGTCGGACATGTCCGTCCAGTACGCCATCCGCCTGGTGAGCTGCTCGAACGCGTCCACGTGACGCAGCACCGACTCGCGGCATTTCGCGTTGAACTCGGCGATGCCGTACCGCTCGATGTCGGGCTTGCCGGAGAAGCCGAGCTCCTTCTCCACGGCGATCTCGACGGGGAGGCCGTGGCAGTCCCAGCCGGCCTTGCGGGGCACGTGGTAGCCCTGCATGGTCTTGAACCGGGGATAGACGTCCTTGAAGACGCGCGGCTCGATGTGGTGCGCGCCGGGCAGCCCGTTGGCGGTGGGCGGACCCTCGAAGAACACCCAGAGCGGGCCGCCCTCGGTCTGCTCCAGGGACCGCTCGAAGACCCGGTCCTTCTCCCACCGGTCGAGCACCTCGTGGTCGAGCGCCGGCAGGTCCACCTGCGCCGGCAGGGGACGGAAACGCGACGGTGCCATGGGAAACGGCCTCCAACGAGCGTGGTCGGTGCGGGGCCGGGACTCCCGCGTGCTCCACCGGAGGGACGGAACACCCGGTCCGGTCCGGGGCCCGCGGTACCACCCTCCTTGGCGCCTCGGCCGTGGCTCCGGGGCGTCCGCTCGTCGGGTTCCGGTTCTACTCCGGCCGTGCACGCTGCGTGCCACGACCGTTTCTTCCGGTGGCTCCGGGGTGATGACAGCGTCGCGCTCGCCCCCGGGCTCGCACCGTCCCCGGGTCGCTGTCGGCCGCATACGACGTGCCGTGTCCCCATCGTCGCCGGGACGAGTGTACCCGGCCCGCAATGGGGACCGAACGCAATTTGCTCCACATCGTCCCGCGGCGCGGTACGTTGCCGGTGGCGCGCACGGCACCTACCATGCCGCCAGCACTCGATAGTTCCGTGGTCGGCGCGGACCTGGGAGGACACCGATGGCGCGGAAGAGCACGCCGGTGGCGGCGCGAGCCACCGGGACGGGTGGTCGCGCTGGTGCGCGAAAGGCGTCGGCCACGAAATCGGCCACGAAATCGGCGACGAAGAAATCGGCGGCGAAGAAGACGGCGGCGAAGAAGACCGGGCCGGCCAAGAAGACGACGGCGAAGAAGGCGACCGCGACGAAGACCCCCGCGAAGAAGGCGCCGGCCGGCCGGAAGCGGGTCGCCACGAAGGCCGCACCCGTGAAGAAGACCGCCGCGAAGAAGGCCACTGCGGCCAAGAGGACTGCGGCCAAGAGGACTGCGGCCAAGAGGACTGCGGCGACCGGGTCACCGGCCAAGAAGGCCGCGACGAAGGCCCCGGCGAACAGGACCGCCGCGAGGAAGTCCCCGGCGACGAAGCCGGCCGCAACCAAGACCGCGGCCAGGAAGGCACCTGCCAGGAAGGCGCCCGCCCGGAAGGCCGCCGCGCCGAAGAAGACCGCGCCGCCGGCGGCGTCCACGACGAAGACGCAGCCGAGCGCGGCGCGGCCGAAGCCCGCGCCGACGCCGAAGCCGGACCGCGTCTCCGGTTTCTCCGCCGCCGAGCTGGCCGAGATCCGGGAGCGGCTGGCCGCCGAGATCGACGGGCTGCTCGGCGAGGTGAACCGGGCCGAGTCGGACATGGCCGACCGGCTGCGCGACGGCGTCGACGGCGCCGGCGACGACCAGGCCGACCAGGGCAGCCGGGCGTCCGAACGGGAGCACGAGGTCTCGCTCGCCAACAACGCCCGCGACCTGATCGCGCAGAACCGGCGCGCGATCGAGCGCATCGACGAGGGCAGCTACGGTGTGTGCGAGAGCTGTGGTGGCCCGATCGGCAAGGAACGGCTGCGGGCGTTCCCGCGTGCGACACTCTGCGTGATGTGCAAGCAGCGCGAGGAACGCCGTTGACGAGGCGGGCGAGCGTCGTCGGGACACGAGACAGAACGAGAGCGGTGCATGGACAAGGCGGTCGCCGAGCAGGGCGGTGAGGCCGTGTCCACGCAGCCGCGGGCACCGAGGCGCGCGCTGCTGCTCGTCGTCGTGGCCCTGCTCGCGCTCGCCGCCGACGCCACCACCAAGGCGGTCGTCGTGGCGCGGATCGAGGGCCGCGAACCCGTGCGGCTGCTCGACGGGTTGCTGAGCCTCGACGTGATCCGCAACTCGGGGGCGGCGTTCGGCATCGCCACCGGCCTCACCATCGTGCTGACGCTGATCGCGCTCGGCGTCGTCGTCGCGATCGCCCGCACGGCGCGCAAGCTGCGCAGCCGCGGCTGGGCGGTGGCGCTCGGCCTCATCCTCGGCGGCGCGCTCGGCAACCTGTCCGACCGCCTGTTCCGCGCACCCGGGCTCCTCGTGGGGCACGTCGTCGACTGGATCGAGCTGCCGCACTGGCCGATCTTCAACGTCGCCGACTCGTGCATCGTCTGCGGCGGCGTGCTCGCGGTACTGCTGGCGGTGCGCGGCGTCGGCGTGGACGGCACCAGGACGTCCGGCCGGAACGAGGCCGAACCGGAGACCGGCGACGACGACCGTGGCTGACCGGCGCACCCTGCCCGTACCCGAGGGCCTCGCCGGCGAACGACTGGACGCGGCGCTGGCGCGACTGCTGGGCCTGTCCCGTACCGCCGCGGCCGCGCTGGTGGCGGACGGGCACGTGCTCCTCGACGGGGCCGTGACGCAGAAGTCGACCCGCGTCGACGCCGGCCAGTGGCTGGACGTCGAGCTGCCGCCCCCGCCCGTGCCCGTCCGCGTCGACCCAGTGCCGGTGCCGGGGATGCGGATACTCCACGACGACGAGGACATCCTCGTCCTGGACAAGCCGATCGGCGTCGCCGTGCATCCGGCGCCGAGCTGGACCGGGCCGACCGTGGTCGCCGGGCTCGCGGCCGCCGGGTACCAGCTGAGCCTCGCCGGCGCGGCCGAGCGGCAGGGCATCGTGCACCGGCTGGACGCGGGCACCAGCGGCGTGATGGTCGTGGCGCGGTCGGAGCTGGCGTACGCGCGGCTGAAGCGGGCGTTCCGCGACCGGACCGTCGACAAGACCTACCACGCGCTGGTGCAGGGGCACCCGGACCCGCTGCGGGGCACCGTCGACGCGCCGCTCGACCGGCACCCCAAGGAGGAGCACAAGTGGGCGGTGGTGGCGGGCGGGAAGCCGAGCGTCACGCACTACGACACGCTCGAGGCGTTCCGGTACGCCACCCTGCTCGAGGTGAACCTGGAGACCGGCCGCACCCACCAGATCCGGGTGCACATGGCCGCGATCAAGCACCCCTGCATGGGGGACCTGATGTACGGCGCGGACCCCGTGCTCGCCGAGCGGCTGGGGCTGCACCGGCAGTGGCTGCACGCCGTCCGGCTCGCCTTCGACCACCCCGCCACCGGCCGGCGGGTGGTGTTCGAGAGCGAGTACCCGGACGACCTCAGGCGCGCCCTGGAGATCGTCGCCGCCGAGTCGTGACCGGCCGGCCCTCCGCCCCTGGCCACGCCTGCCCCGTGCCACGACCGCCCCGTGCCACTTCACCTGGCCGCTCCGGGACTTCACCCGGCGGTGCCGGCGGTGGCGTCTCGGGGGGTGAGACGCGGGTACCCCTCGGGTGGGACGGTCGGCTACAGTGCTCCCGTGGCCAAGGTGTATTACGCGTTTACCGAGCCGGTTCGGACCGGCGCGGCGGCGTGAGCACACCCTGACCAGCGACAGTCCGAACCGGCAGAAGCCAGAGGCCCCGCCTCTGGCTTTCGTTGTGAGTGAGCCGGTTTCGTGAGCCGTCGCGGAAGGAACCGGCCCGACGATCGAGGAGGGACCGTGGTCCGCGAGGTTCGCATCGGGGACGTACGCATCGGAGCCGGCGCCGTGCCGGTGCTGGCCGGCGTCGGCAGCGGCGCCGCCGTGGTCGTGACCAGCCTGCGCCGCCTGCACGGGGCCCGGCCCGCGGTGGAGGAGCTGCGCCGGACGCGGCAGTGCGTCACCGGGCCGCTGCTCGTCGAGCCGTTCTCCGCCGCCGACCTGCCGGCGATCGCCGCGCACGCCGACGGGGTCCTGGTCGGCGCCGCGTGGATGCAGGACTTCCAGCTGCTCCGTGCCGTCGGCCGGCTGCGCATGCCGGTACTGCTGCAGCGCGGGGTCGGCGCGACGCCGGACGAGTGGCTCGCCGCCGCGGACTACGTGACCGCCGAGGGCAACACCGACGTCGTGCTGTGCGAGGGCGGCACCCGCAGCGGCTCCGTCGACCACATGGTGGTCGACCTGCGCCTGGTACGCGAGACGCGCGCCCGCACCGGCATGCCCGTCGTCGTCGACGTGAGCAACGACCCGGAGCTCGCCTCGGCCGCCGTCGCCGCCGGCGCCGACGGACTGTTCCTCGGGGAGCTCGCCGACGAGGTGACGGCGGCGCGGCTCACCGAACGCGCCACCGTGCTCGCTCCGCTGCTGCGCGAGGAGGAGCCGACCACCCTCGCCGACGGCCGCGCCGCCATCGACCGTGCCGACGCCGCGCTCGCGACGCTGCTCGAGCAGCGTGCCCGGGTGGCCGCCGAGATCCAGCGGATCAAGCCGGTCGGCGGCCGGGCCGGACGCGACATGGCCAGGGAACGCGCGATCGTCGCGGCGATGGCCCGACGCGCGCCGCGGCTGGGTGCCGACCGGCTGGCGCCGGTCGTCCAGGCCGTGATCCTCGCCGGGCTCGACGCCGCCGACGACGAGCAGCGCGCGGAGCGGGCGCAGGCGGAGCAGCCGACGCAGGCGCCGGGCTGACGGCCCGGCGGGTCTGCGGGCGGCTGTCGGCGGTGCCGACTAAGCTCGGCGGAGGCGAGCAGAACCCGCTCCCGGCGCGGCCGCGACTACGCGTGTGCCACCTTCCCCGGAGGGTCTCGCCCGTGATGTTCGGCGTCGTACGTGACGGAGGAGGTCAGGGTTGAGCGGGTCGGCCTCAGCCGGTGGGTCGTTCGTGCACCTGCACGTCCACACCGAGTACTCCATGCTCGACGGCGCGGCACGGCTGCCCGACCTGTTCGCGGAGGCCGCGCGGATGGGCATGCCCGCGCTGGCCATGACCGACCACGGCAACGTGTACGGCGCGTACGACTTCTTCCAGCAGGCGAAGAAGGCGGGCGTGAAACCGATCGTCGGCACCGAGGCGTACCTCGCGCCCGGCAGCAGGTTCGAGCGCACCCGCGTCCGGTGGGCCGAGGGCGGCGAGGACGACATCTCGGGCGGCGGCGCGTACACGCACATGACGATGCTCGCCGAGACGCTCGAGGGGCTGCACAACCTGTACCGCCTCTCGTCGCTCGCGAGCCTCGAGGGCTACTACTACAAGCCACGGATGGACAAGGAGATCCTCGCCAAGTACGGCGAGGGCCTGATCGGCTTCACCGGCTGCCCGTCAGGGGAGGTCCAGACACTGCTGCGCCAGGGCAACTACGAGGGTGCGAAGCGGTCCGCCGGCGAGTTCCAGGACATCTTCGGCAAGGACAACTTCTTCTGCGAGCTGATGGACCACGGCCTGCAGATCGAGCAGCGCGCGCAGCAGGACCTCATCCGGCTCGCCCGCGAGCTCGGCATGCCGTTCGTCGCCACGAACGACCTGCACTACACGCACGAGGAGGACGCAAGGGCGCACGAGGTGCTGCTGTGCGTGCAGTCGGGCAAGACCATGGCCGACCCGAACCGGTTCAAGCTCGACGGCCACGACTACTACCTCAAGCCACCGGAGGCGATGCGCCGGCTGTGGCAGGAGATCCCCGAGGCGTGCGACAACACACTGCTCATAGCCGAGCGCTGCGGCGGCTACGACCCCGCGTTCGCGGGCCGCGACCTGCAGCCCCGCTCGCCCGTGCCCGAGGGGGAGACGGAACGGTCCTGGCTGCGCAAGGAGGTCGCGCGCGGCCTGCGGGTACGGTTCCCCGGCGGCGTCCCCGACAAGTACGCCGCGCAGGCCGAGTACGAGCTCGGCGTCGTCGAGCAGATGGGCTACCCCGGGTACTTCCTCGTCGTCGCCGACCTGGTCAGGTACGCCAAGGACAACGGAATCAGGGTCGGCCCCGGCCGCGGGTCCGCGGCCGGCTCGGTCATCTCGTGGGCGCTCGGCATCACCGAGCTCGACCCGATGACGCACGGCCTGCTGTTCGAGCGGTTCCTCAACCCGGAGCGCGTGTCGATGCCCGACATCGACCTGGACTTCGACGAGCGCAGGCGCGGCGACATGATCCGCTACGCCACCGAGAAGTACGGCGAGGACCGCGTCTCGCAGATCATCACCTACGGCACCATCAAGGCGAAGCAGGCCATC
>JAFMQP010000247.1 GCA_017354575.1 Acidothermales bacterium
GCCGACGAGGTGTCGGCGGCCGCGGTCGCGTAACGCCGTGACCAGTGCCGTCTCCTCCCCGACGTCCGGCACCACCCGCTTCGCCGCGTCCGTGGGGGTGGACGCGCGCACGTCCGCGACGAGATCCAGCAGCGGCGTGTCCTGCTCGTGCCCGACCGCGCTCACAACGGGGGTGCGGCAGGTGGCCACGGCCCGGAGCAGGCCCTCGTCGGAGAACGGCAGCAGGTCCTCCAGCGACCCGCCGCCGCGCGCGACCACGATGACGTCGACCTCGGGGTCGTTGTCGAGGCGGGCGACGGCGTCGGCGACGTCGGTGGCGGCGTACGGGCCCTGCACGGCGACCTGCTCGACCCGGAACCGCACGGCGGGCCACCGGCGCCTGGCGTTCTCCCGGACGTCGCGTTCGGCGGCGGAGTCGCGGCCGCAGACCAGGCCGATGCGTCCGGGCAGGAACGGCGGGCGGCGCTTGCGCTCGGCCGCGAACAGGCCCTCCGAGGCGAGGATCTGCCGGAGCCGCTCCAGCCGCGCGAGCAGCTCGCCGACGCCGACCGGCCGGATGTCCGTGGTCGCGAGCGAGAGCTGGCCGCGGGCGACGTACATCTCCGGCTTGCCGTGCACGACCACGCGGGCACCGTCGACCAGCGGTGGGCGTACGCCGTCGAAGACCTGCCGGGGGCAGGTGACGCGGAGCGACACCTGGGCGACCGGGTCGCGCAGCGTGAGGAACACCGTGGCGGCGCCCTGCCGCCTGGACACCTCGGTGACCTGCCCGTCGACCCACACCCGCCCGAGCCGGCCCACCCACTGCGCGATGAGCTGCGCCGCGGTGCGTACCGGCACCGGGCGTTCGGGGGAGGTCTCCAGCCTGCTCATCGTCGGACGAGCCTACGCGGTGTGGCGGACGCTACCCGGTCGTCCACAACCGCGGCTCGGCGCGGGTCGTTAGGGTGGCAGCGTGACTGGGACCAGACGGGTGCTGCTGGCGAAGCCGCGCGGCTACTGCGCCGGCGTCGACCGCGCCGTCGTCACCGTGGAGCGTGCGCTGGAGAAGTACGGCGCGCCGGTCTACGTCCGCAAGCAGATCGTGCACAACACCCACGTCGTGAAGACGCTGGAGGCGCGCGGCGCGATCTTCGTCGACGAGGTCGACGAGGTGCCCGAGGGCTCGCTCGTGGTGTTCTCGGCACACGGCGTGGCCCCCGCCGTGCACAAGGGCGCACGGCAGCGCGAGCTGCGCACCATCGACGCGACCTGCCCGCTCGTCACCAAGGTGCACAACGAGGCGAAGCGGTTCGCCCGCGAGGACCGGCAGATCCTGCTCATCGGGCACGACGGCCACGAGGAGGTCGAGGGCACCGCGGGGGAGGCGCCGGACGACGTCATCCTCGTCGACGGGCCGGAGCATGCGCGGACGATCGAGGTCCGCGACCCGAGCCGGCTGGTGTGGCTGTCGCAGACGACGCTGTCCGTCGACGAGACCAACGAGACCGTCCGTGCGCTGAAGGAACGGTTCCCCGAGCTGGCCGACCCGCCCAGCGATGACATCTGCTACGCCACCCAGAACCGGCAGAACGCCGTCAAGGCGATCGCGCAGCGGTGCGACCTGCTGCTCGTCGTCGGCTCGCGCAACTCGTCCAACTCGGTGCGGCTGGTGGAGGTGGCGCACGCCTACGGTGCGCAGCACGCGTACCTCGTCGACACCGCCGACGAGGCCGACCCGGCCTGGCTGCCCGAGGCAGGCGTCGTCGGCGTGACCAGCGGCGCGTCGGTACCCGAGGTCCTCGTCGACGGCATGCTCGCCTGGCTCGCCGAGCGCGGGTGGGACGACGTCGAGCAGGTCGACGCGCCGGACGAGTCCACGCTGTTCGCGCTGCCGCGCGAGCTCCGCGAGCCGCGCCGGCGCGAGCCCGCTTCGTCGCGGGACTGACCGTCACGCGGCGGCCCGTTCAGGCCTTCACACGACGAACCAGGGCTACCCACGACCCGCAGGCCGTGTGAAGCCCTGGTTGATCATGAGAACATGATCAACCGGTACCTGACGTGCCGGAGCCGGACCCGCCGGAGCCGTCGCCGGTGGTGCGGCCGCGTTCTGCGACCTTGCCGACGCCGTCGCTTAGCCGCTGCCTCGCCCGGTCGAGCTTGTCGCGGTAGCGGCCGCCGGTCTGCCCGTCGAGGAACCCGGTCAGCTTGCCGAGCCTGTCCTTGATGGCGTCCTCGTGCTTCGCCGTCCGCTCCGTGATGCCGTCACGCAGCTCACCGAGACCCCCGGCGACGGCGTCCGCGACCTGCCTGCCCTGCTTGCGCAGATCCTCGTCTGCCACAACAGCCTCCCGTCTCGGTGGCCCCCTGCCCCGAGGTTACCTACGACGCCGCCACATCCGGAGCCCCGCGATACCGGCGGACAGCGCGGTGCCCCCGAGCAGCCATGGCAGGCCGGACACCAGCGCGAAGGTCCAGAAGATGCGGAACGCCGTCCCGTACGCGGGCGAGCCGAGCAGCTGGACGCCGCCGGAGATCGCGATGATGAGGACGTAGCAGATCGGCGCGCCCACGAGCCCGGCGCTCAGCTGCTCGGCGCGCACCCGGCCGCCGAGCACGAGGCACCCGATGAGGAAGGCGGCGCCCGTGGTGACGCCGAAGCCCTCGCCGATCGCCCAGTCGACGATGGACGCCGCCAGCCCGAGGCCGATCACCAGGAGGAACGCGGCGTACCACGGGATGCCGCCACGGCGCGCGGGCGCGTCACGGAACGTCCCGAGCTCCCCCGCCATGCGCCCTCCTCGATACCCGCCTGCGTCAGCAGGGTACGACGTCGCTCATCGGGCTGCCCGGTTGTCGGTGTCACCTTTGGGTGACGGCATGCCGTAACGCTCGTCGAGCTCCTCGGGGTCCTCGTCGCCGTACAACAGCGTGACCTGGCGTGCCTCGGTGGCCGACGACACGAGCTCGCCGGAGCCCAGCGGCCGCGGGGTCTCCTCGACCGGGCGGGGCGTGGGGAGGTCGCCATCGACCAGCTGGAGGTCGTGCATCCGGCGGGCGCTGACGAGCACGCGCGTCTCGAGCGAGGCAACCGTGCTGTTGTACGAGGTGACGACGCGGCCGATCGCCCGGCCCAGGCCGTCGACCTTGTCGCCGAGCTTGCCGAGCCGGTCGTAGAGCTGGCGGCCGAGGTCGAAGATGGCCCGCGCGTTGTCGGTGAGCGCCGCCTGCTGCCACGCGTAGGCGATGGTGCGCAGCATCGACACCAGCGTGGTGGGCGTCGCGATGACGACGCGCCGCGCCATCGCGTGCTCGAGCAGCTGCTGGTCGTGTTCCAGCGCGGGCGCGAGGAAAGCCTCGCCGGGCACGAACAGCACGACGAACTCCGGCGCCGGGCTGAACGCGTTCCAGTACTCCTTCGCCGCGAGCTGGTCGACGTGCCGGCGCAGCTGCCTGGCGTGGGACGCGAGCCGCTCGGTGCGCGCCTTGCCCTCGGTGGCCTCGACCGCCTCCAGGTACGCGGCGAGCGGCACCTTCGAGTCGACCACGACGCTCTTGCCGCCGGCGAGGTGCACCACGAGGTCGGGACGCTTCTGCCCGTCGTCGGTGTCGACGGTGTCCTGCCTGGTGACGTCGCAGTGCTCGGCCATGCCGGCGAGCTCGACGATCCGCTCGAGCTGCAGTTCGCCCCAGCGGCCCCTGACCTGCGGGGCGCGCAACGCGTTCGCGAGCGACGCCGTCTCGTGCCGCAGCTGCTCGCCGGTCTGCCGCACCTGGCCGACCTGCTCGGCGAGCGAGTGGTACGCGGCGACGCGGGCGCGTTCGAGCTCGCGCAGCTGCCCCTCGACCTTGGCAAGGGTCTCCTTCAGCGGCGCGACCATGTGCTCCACGGCGGCGCGCCGCTGGTCGAGCTCGCCGGACGCCGTGGCCTGTGCCTCCTTGAACCGCTGGTCGGCGAGCTGCAGGAACGCCTTGTTGCTCTGCTCCAACGCCGCCGACGAGAGCGCGCGGAACCGCTCGGACATGGTGCGGTCGACCAGCTCGGCCTGCTCGGCCGCGGCCCGGCGTTCGGCGTCCAGGGTCGCGCGCAGGCCGGCCACCTCGGTCTCGGCCGTGCGCGCCGCCTCGGCGGCCTTCGCCTCGGTCGCGCGGAGCCGGTCGCGCTCGGCTGCGAGTGTGGCGCGTTCCCCGTCGGCCCGCGCCTGGCGGCCGCGCTGGACGAGCACGGCGATCGCCGCGCCGGCCACCGCGCCCACGGCGACGCCGAGCACGAGGAGTACCACGCTGGTGACGTCCATCCCGTGATCGTCGCAGGCCTACCCCCGCGTGTGCAGCATGCCGCGCCGATCTGTGGACAAACGTTCGAGCTGCCGGCGACGGCCTGGGGACCACCTCACGGCCCCGGTAGGTTGGGGCCCGTGAGCCTGACCATCGGAATCGTCGGCCTGCCGAACGTCGGCAAGTCGACCGTCTTCAACGCCATGACGAAAGGCGACGTGCTCGCCGCGAACTACCCGTTCGCCACGATCGAGCCGAACGTCGGCGTCGTCGGCGTGCCGGACGCACGCCTCGGTGTGCTGGCCGGGATGTTCGACTCGGCGCGCGTCGTGCCCGCGACGGTCAGCTTCGTCGACATCGCCGGCCTGGTGCGGGGCGCGTCCGAGGGACAGGGCCTCGGCAACCAGTTCCTCTCGCACATCCGCGAGTCGGACGCGATCTGCCAGGTGATCCGCGTGTTCGAGGACTCCGACGTCGTCCACGTCGACGGGCGGGTGAGCCCGAAGGACGACATCGACACCATCAACACCGAGCTCGTCCTCGCCGACCTGCAGACGATCGACAGGGTACTGCCGCGGCTGGAGAAGGAGTCGCGGCTGAAGAAGGGCCTCGGCGACACCGTCGACGCCGTGCGTCGGGCGCGCGAGGTGCTGGACGCGGGGCAGACCGTGTTCGCCGCCGGCCTCGACCCGGAGCCGTTGCACGACCTGCACCTGCTCACGGCGAAACCGTTCATCTACGTGTTCAACGTCGATGACGAGGAGATGGGCGACGAGGCGGTGAAGGACGAGCTGCGCGGTCTCGTCGCGCCAGCGGAGGCGGTCTTCCTCGACGCGAAGCTCGAGCACGAGCTCACCGAGCTGCCCGAGGACGAGGCGCTCGAGCTGCTGCAGTCGGTGGGACAGCAGGAGTCCGGCCTCGCGATCCTCGCGCGCGTCGGGTTCGCGACGCTCGGCCTGCAGACGTTCCTCACGGCGGGCCCGAAGGAGGCACGCGCCTGGACCATCCGCCGCGGCGCCACCGCGCCCGAGGCAGCGGGCGTCATCCACACCGACTTCCAGCGTGGCTTCATCAAGGCCGAGATCGTCTCGTACGACGATCTCGTCGACGCCGGCTCGATGGCCGAGGCGAAGGCACGCGGCAAGGTCCGGCTCGAGGGCAAGGACTACCTCATGCGCGACGGCGACGTGGTCGAGTTCAAGTTCAACGTCTGATCCGGGGGGATGCCCTAGTCCAGCGGCTCGATGCGGAACACCGCGCAGTGCGGCGCGGCGGCTTCGAACGCCTCCGGTGATCTGCCCGCCACCGTGCCCGTCTTCAGGAACATCGACACGCCCCTCGGCACCTTGACCGGGAACTCGCGCAGGATCGCTCCGCGCTGGTCTTCGGGGAGGTCGACCAGGCGGACCCGCTCCTTGCGCCGGCCCTGGGCGAGCACGCCGATCCCGGCCGACCGCGCGTTCTGCACCCAGTCCAGTCCGCGGTGGCCAGCCACGATGTAGCGGCGACCCGCCACGTCGAACGGAGTCACCGGCGTCGAGCGTGGCGTGCCGGTCTTCCGTCCCAGCACGGTCAGGGTGATCATCGGCAGCGGGACGCCGCGGCGCTGCAGCCAGACGATCACCTTGTTCATCGCCTTGAGCCAGCGCGGCGGGAACTTCGTCGGCTTGTCCGTCATGGGAACCTCTCCTCTGCTGGATGCCCATGCTGGCATCCGGTTTCCGGACGGGGACTGTCAGTCCTCGCGGGTACGGTGCCCGCCATGGCTATCGCACGCTTCCCGAGCATCGTCCTCGACTGTCCCGACCCCGCCGGCCTCGCGACGTTCTACGGCGCGCTGCTCGACTGGAAGGTAGAGACCTCTCCCGGCTGGGCGGACGTCCGCGCCGACTACGGCCAGTGCCTCTCGTTCCAGCAAGTGGAGGACTACGCCCCACCGCGTTGGCCGACCCAGCAGATGCCGCAGCAGATGCACCTCGACGTGAGCGTCGACGACCTCGACGCGGCCGAGGCGGCGGTCCTCGACCTGGGCGCGACC
>JAFMQP010000248.1 GCA_017354575.1 Acidothermales bacterium
CTTCGGCAGGGCGGAGTTGGTCAGCCGTGTCCTGTGCCGGGTGATGTGCGACACGAGCGCGCCAGTTGATGCGTGACAGGGCTGGCTTGGCAGCCTGAGCCCCGTGACGTCTCCGCGGGATGTCCGGGATTCGGGATGCCGGGATTGGCGCTGGTTGCGTTGTCGGTTGTCGAGCAGCGGCGGTTGGATGCGGTGCGTGCGGCCTGTGCCAAACTCGCCGCGTCAGGGACTGAAGAGGGCTCGTGCGGCAGTCTCATCGCCTTCGACGTTGTGAGCCCACGAGTGTCGTCCCAGGTGAGCACACCAGCTGCCAGCCCGAGAACGATCGGTGCGTCAGCACGCACGACGGCGTCGAGATCAGTGCCGTCATGCGGGCTCACCTCGATGCCCGAGCGTGCTGCAGCCCGCACCTGCAGAAACTGATCGTCGACCGCGATCCCCACCGTCGAGTTCCGGCGAGGAGCCGTGTTTCCGATAAGCAAGGCCCGAAGGGGTACGGCGAGCCATTCGGCGCGGAAGCGGTCGCCCTCTGCCCCGCGCACCATCAGCGGAGTGGACCGGCGGATGAGGCCCTCGATCGGCGGAAGCTCACCCCCATCCTTACCGCCATGAGCCCCCCGTAGCTCGTCCGCGAAGCGATCGATGGGTCAAAGATGGGTCAGAACGTCCCGCGCTCGCTCTCGTGGAGGGTGGCGCTCATGGTGCGTGACGTAGCCGCTGACCTGCGGGTATGGCGGGGAACCTCTTGGTCGGGCTGGCGGGATTTGAACCCACGACCCCTTGACCCCCAGTCAAGTGCGCTACCAAACTGCGCCACAGCCCGAATGCAGAGAAGCCTAGCGCAGCCGGCCGGGCGCTCGCCTCCCGGTTGGCGGGTCGTGCGAGGGTGGATCGATGGCGCGAGGCGGGCGGGTACCGGGCGTCGTCCTCGCGTTGGTCCTCGTCGGGATCGTCGCGCTTGCCGCGTGCCGGTCCGGCGCCGTGCGGCCGTACGCCACGTCCACGGAGGGCCAGGGCCGGCCGAAGGTGCTGCTCGTCGTCGAGGAGAACAGGCCGTACGGCGAGATCATCGGCAGCGACAGCGCGCCGTATCTCAACCGGCTCGCGTCGACGTACGGGTTGGCGACGGCGTTCGACGCGGGCTATCCCGCCCGCTGCCCCTCGCTGCCCGCCTACCTGCTGCTGACGAGCGGCTCCACGCACGGGATCTGCGACGACCGGGACGCGAACCGGCACCGGATCGGCGGGCCGAACATCTTCGCGCAGGTCGCCGCGTCCGGCAGGCAGTGGCGCGGGTACGCGGAGTCGATGCCGGGGCCGTGCCACCGCGGTGACGACGACGACTACGTCGCCCGCCACGCGCCGGCGCCGTACTACGTCACCGCGCAGGACCGCTGCGCCGACTGGGACGTGCCGATGGGGACGCGGACCTCGGGCGCGTTCCACACCGACGTCGCGCACGGCCGGCTGCCGGCGTTCTCGTTCGTCACGCCCGACGTCTGCCACGACATGCACGGCGGCGTGCGGTGCTTCGGCGACGACGTCCGCAACGGCGACACGTGGTTACGCGACCGGCTGCCGATGGTGCTCGACGGCCCCGACTACCGCCGCGGCAACCTCACCGTCGTCGTCACCTGGGACGAGGGCGGCGAGGAGTCCAACCACATCCCGACGCTCGTCATCTCGCCGCACACGAAGCACGTCCGGTCGGCGGCGCGCTTCACGCACTGCTCGCTGCTTCGCACGATGGAGGAGCTGCTCGCGCTGCGGTTACTGGGATGCGCGGCAACGGCCCCGTCGATGCGGTCGGCGTTCCGCCTCACCGCATGATGCCGGTGTGCCCGAGCGAGTAACGGCCGGGCTGCGGCCACACGCACAGCCCGTGCGGCCCGTTGCCGACCCTGATCTTCGCGAGCAGCTTCCCGGTCGCCGTGGACAGCTCGTAGACGACGCCGTTGTACCGCCCGGACAGCCAGATGGCACGGCCGTCCGGCGACAGGTTCCCCATGTCCGGGCTGCCGCCGCCGCGGATGTGCCACGTCCCGACGACCCTCCCGGTGGAAAACGACACGACCGAGATGGTGCCTGCGTCCCGGTTCGTCACGAGCAGCCGGCGCGAGTCGCGGGTCACGTACAGCCCGTGGGCGCCCTTACCGGTGTGCACGAACCCGTTGAGCCGCAACGGGTCTCCGCTCACCTTCCAGAGGCCGTTCGCCACCATGTCGGCGACGTAGAACGTCCGGCCGTCCGGTGCGAGCTTGACGTCCTGCGGCTTCGAGCCGGCCCTGAGACGCAGCATGCCGGTGATCCGGCGGGTGGCGGTGTCGACCCTGAGCAGCTGGCCGGTGAACTCGCAGCTCACCAGGAAGTAGCGGCCGTCGGCGGAGAAGTCGGCGTGGTTGACGCCGCCGCACGGCACGTGCAGCGTGTGCTCGAGCCGCATCGAGCGCGGGTCGAGGAAGTCGATCCGGTGCCTCGCCTCCGCCATCACGACGGCGTACTTCCCCTCCGGCGTGAAGTAGAGGTTGTACGGGTCGAGCACGTGCACGGCGTGGCCGGGCCGCCCCGTGCGCGGGCTGATCGGCGTGAGCGAGTTGCCGGCGTCGTTGTTGACCCACAGTGTGCGCAGGTCGTACGACGGGACGACGTGCTGCGGCAGGCGGCCGACCTTGAAGGTCCGGATGACCTTGTGCCGCTTCGGGTCGATCTCGGTGACCGTGTCGCTGCCGCTGTTGGGGACGTACACGCGGTAGGGGTCGTGCCGCACGGCCCGCGCGAGCCGTCCCGGCCGGTCGGCGGCCCACACGTCGTGCGCGCTCAGCGGTGGCGGCATCCCGGGCAGCAGGTCCGCCCCGACACCGCCGGACGCATGGGCCGTCGGCGTCGCCCGGACCGGCCGGGCGGACGGCTGGTGGGACGACGCGCTCTGCCCGTTGGTCCTGCTCGCGTGGCAGGCCGCCGCGAGCAGACCCGCCGCCACGACGAAGGCGAGGGCGCGCAGCACCCGAGCCCGACGCCCGGTCATGCCAGCAACTCGCCGACGGTCACCGGAGTGAGCCCCTTCGCGCGCAGGCCGCGGACGAGCTCGGGGAGGGCGGTGACGGTTCCCGCGTGGCCGAGGTGCATGCTCAGGATGGAACCGGCCCGCGCGCCGCGGAGCGCGTTGCGTACCACAGCCGCGGCGCCGGGGTCCTGGTAGTCGAGCGTGTCGACGTCGTAGGAGAGGCAGGTGCGGTAGCCGGCCTCACCGGCCGCCCGCCGGATGAGCGCCGTCGTGTGTTGCGTGCCCGAGGCGCGGAACCAGCGCCCGGGGCCTCCCGTCAGCCGGCGCAGGACCTCGGCACAGCCACGCACCTCGTGCAGTGACTCCACCTTCCCGAGCCTACGCATCGGGTAGTGGTGAAGCGTGTGATTGCCGAGATCGTGCCCACCGTGCAGTATCCGCTCGGCCATCGCGGGGTGCTGGTCCAGCCACGTCCCCACGGCGAGCACGGTCACCTTCACGCCGAGACGTTCGGCCTCCCGCAGCAACGCCTCCGCCAGCGACGGGCTGCCCGACCCGTGGAAGGTGAGCGCGACGCGCGGGACGCCACGTGGTCCGTGCGCGGTCTCGACCGCGTGGACCGGTCCGGCCGGGGACGGGTCGGGTGAGGGCGTCGACGGGACGGGCGCCGACCGGCTCGGCGTCGCCGTCGGCTCCGTCGACCCGGTCCGGGCCGGCGCGCACGCACCGGCAAGCGTGATCGCCGCGAGTCCCCCGAAGAGGCGCCGTCTCGGAATCGCCACAGCCCGACCGTACGCCGCACCGGCCGCCGTTCCGTCGAGCGCTCAGACGGCTCTCAGCCGGCCGCGGCTCAGCGGGAGCGGCGCTTGGCCCGGATGCGCAGGCTGATCTGCACCGGGGAGCCGGCGAAGCCGAACTCCTCGCGCAGCCGCCGCTCCAGGAACCTGACGTACCCCGCGTCCAGCGGACCGGACGTGAACAGGACGAACTGCGGTGGTTTCGTCCCCGCCTGGGTGGCGAACAGCACCTTGGTCTGCTTGCCCCCGCGGACCGGCGGCGGCGTCGCCGCGACGACCTCGTTCAGCCAGCCGTTCAGCCGGCCGGTGGTCACCCGGGTCTCCCAGCCGTCGAGCGCGGTGTCGAGCGCGGCGGTGAGCTTGGCGACGTGCCAGCCGCTGCGTGCCGCGATGTTCACCCGCGGCGCCCACCGCACCCGGGACAGCTGCCGGTCGATCTCCCGCTCCAGCAGGTCCCTGCGCTCCTCGTCGAGCAGGTCCCACTTGTTGAACGCGAGGACGACGGCGCGGCCGGCGTCCACGGCCATCGAGATGATCCGCAGGTCCTGCTCGGCGAGCGGCTCGCTGGCGTCGACGAGCACCACCGCGACCTCCGCGGACTCCAGCGCGGTCTCGGTGCGCAGGAACGAGTAGTACTCGCTGCCGGACGCCTCGCGCACCCGGCGGCGGATACCCGCGGTGTCGACGAACCGCCAGGTGCGGCCGTCGAGCGTGATCAGCTCGTCGACCGGGTCACGGGTGGTGCCCGCGACGGCGTCGACGAGGGCGCGCTCGGTGCCGGCGAGCCGGTTCAACAGGCTCGACTTGCCGACGTTCGGCTTACCGACGAGCGCGACCCGGCGCGGCCCGCCCTCGTCCTCGTCGTCGGTCAGGGCCGGCGGCTCGGGCAGCGTGTCGAACAGGGCGTCCAGCAGGTCGCCGCTCCCCCGGCCGTGCAGCGCGCTCACCGGGTACGGCTCACCCAGGCCGAGGTTCCACAGCGCGGCGGCGTCCGCCTCGGCGCGGCTGTCGTCGACCTTGTTCGCCGCGAGCACGACCGGCTTGCCCGCCCGCTGCAACAGCCGCGCGACGCCGGCGTCGTCCGCGGTGGCGCCGACGAGCGTGTCGACGACGAACAGCACGGTGTCGGCGGCGTCCACGGCGAGCCGCGCCTGCTCGGTGATCTGCGCGGCCAGGCCGTCGCCGTCCTGCACCCAGCCGCCGGTGTCGACGAGCACGAACCGGCGGCCGCGCCACTCCGCGTCGTACGCGACCCGGTCCCTGGTGACGCCGGGCACGTCCTGGACGACCGCCTCCCGGCGACCCAGGATGCGGTTGACCAACGTCGACTTGCCGACGTTGGGCCGGCCGACGACGGCGACCACCGGTGCCCAGGTGGTGCCCGTGCCGGTCGCGGCGTCTGTGCTGGCCACTGTCATGTCGTCTTCCCGTGCCGGTGGTGCGTGGGTTGCCCGTCGATCACGTTAACGTGACCGACGGGGAAAGCGTCGGTCACGCCGACGACGAGCCGACGACCTGGGCCGCGGCCGTGTAGTGCTCCACCAGCCGGGCCCGTACCTGCTCGCCCGCCAGGGCGAGTACCCGGCGGGACGCGCGGTCGCCGTCCGCGCTGACGTCGAACGGGGCGCCGAAGACGACGTCGACCTTCGACCTGAGCTTCGGCGTCCTCCGGCCGCGCATCGACTCCGCGATGCCGAAGCACACCACGGGCACGACCGGGGCGCGGCCACGCAGCGCGAGCCAGGTGAGGCCGTCCCGGGTGTTGCCGAAGTCGCCGACGCCGCGGGTGCCCTCGGGGAACACGCCGAGCACCTCGCCACGGCGCAGCCAGTTCAGGCAGGTCATGAGCGCGGCGCGGTCCGGGGTGCCGCGGCGGATGGGGATCTGGCCGGCCTGGCGAAGCGCCGAGCCGAGCGGCCCGTTGAACATCTCCGCCTTGACGAGGAACCTGGCACGGCGCGGGCAGGCACCGAACACGACCGGGCCGTCGAGGATGTTGCGGTGGTTGATCGCGAGGATGACCGGGCCCGTCGCCGGCACGTGCTGGCGACCGTGGACGCGCAGGCTGTAGACACCTCGGGACAGCAACCTGGCCAGCAGCCGGCCGGGCAGCATCGCACGGGGGTGCTCGGTCTGGCGCAGCGGGAGGCCGGCCCCTGGGGACGCGGTCGCCGAGCTCACCCGGTGGCCTCGCGGACGAGGTCGAGCACGCGGTCGACCACTTCGGCCAGGCTCAGCGCCGTGGAGTCGATCTCCACCGCGTCGGCCGCCTTGCCCGCCGGGGACGCCTTGCGGGTGGAGTCGAGCCGGTCGCGCCTGGCGAGGTCGGCGCGGGTGACGTCGACGGCGGTGCCGAGCCTGGACTGGGCGTCGGCGGTGCGCCGCGCCGCGCGCGTCGCCTCGTCCGCGACGAGGTAGACCTTCACCGGGGCGTCCGGCGCGACGACCGCGCCGATGTC
>JAFMQP010000249.1 GCA_017354575.1 Acidothermales bacterium
GAGCCGGCGGCTGCGCCACCCGAGCCGGCAGGGCCGGAGCCCGTGCCACCCGAGCCGCCGGTGCCGGCCGAGCCCGTGGACCCGGAACCGGTGCTGCCCGAGCCCGTGCCGCCCGAGCCCGTGCCGCCCGAGCCCGTGCCGCCCGAGCCCGTGCCGCCGGAGCCCGTGCCGCCGGAGCCGGAGCCGGTGCTTCCCGAGCCACCCGAGCTGGCCGAGCCGGCCGAGCCGGTTCCCCCGGCGGTACCGGGCTGCTTGCTGGGCGCCGGGGAGCTCGTGGACGGCGTCGGCGTCGGGCTGCTCGGCTTGCTCGTCGTGTGGCTCGGCCTGGGAGTCAGTGTGATCTGCCCCGAGGACGCGGTCGTCTTCCGCGCATCCGATGCGGTGGCCGTGAGCGTGACCTTGTCGCCGACCTTGCCCGTCGCCGTGGGTACCTCCGCCGTCATCGGCTGACCCTTCTTCACGGTGCAGCCCTCGGACGGCGGCGGCGTCGTCTTGTCGTAGCAGGTCACCTTCAGGGCCTTCTCCGCCCAGGTGCTGGGCGGGGAGGTGGCGGCGGTGAGAGTGACCTTCGTCGCGGCTCCGCTGTAGGCGACCTGGTACTTGAGCACCTGGCCCTGGTACGCCGTGGTACCGGAGGTGGGGTTGGTCACGGTGACCTTCAACGGGCTCGTCGAGGCCGACGCGGACGAGGAAGGGGAGGGCGACGCGGCCGCCACCGTCACCGCCGCGGCTATCAAGCCCAGCCCGGCGAGCGCCAACCCCCGCAACCGCATGTGGGACGTCCGGGTCGACGCAGCCGTCGTCCTCGCCTCGTCCGTCATCGGTCCCATCACAGCCCAGTGACGCCCGCGCTGTCCAGAGGTTGTACCGGATGTAACCCCTTTCCACGGCAATGTTCAGCGACCGCCCGCCTGCCGTGTGATGTAGGTGAGCGCGACGAAGGCGCGGTACACCTCCGACCCCGACCCACCCTCGATGCGCACGCGACGCGTGCCGCTGCGTTCGACGCCCTTGACCCAGCCGGCGACCTCGGCCATGTCCGCGGTCTGCAGCTCGACCTCGAGCGTGGCCGGGTGGTCGATCCGCGGTGGCGCGATCCCGCCCGCGGCGACCGCCTCGACCGCCCGGCGCGCCGCGTCCTCGATCAACGCGCATGCCGTCTCCGGGCGCAGGTGGTGGGCCGCGAACCGCGACACGGACCGCTTCGTCACGACGCCGACGCAGTCCGGCGCGATCGGCTTCAGCTCCTCCAGCGTCACGGCGTCCCCGGTGACGAGCGCGACGGGCACGCCCAGCTCCCACGCCGCGAGTGCGTTGATGCCGCTCTCCCCCACGTACCTGTCCCCGAGCCGTACGCCGCTCACGAACTCCGGGTTGTACGTGTGCGAGAGCGTCGAGGGCTCACCCGAGATCGACCCGTGGTACCCGACGAAGAACACCGCGTCGAACGACGCGTCCAGTCCCTGCATCATGTATCCCGGCTTGTGCCGCCCGGACAGGTACGTAGCCGGAGCATGCAGCAGCCGCGGGTCGAGGTTGGCCATGGCCCCGTGCGCGTCGTTGACGACGATCTCGTCGGCGCCGCCGCCGACCGCGCCGTCGATCGCCGCGTTCACCTCCGCAAGCGTCAGCGCACAGCCCAGCTCGTATGCCGCGCCACCGGACGGCCGGCACTGCGACCAGTCGACGACTCCCGCGACGCCCTCCATGTCGAAGGACAGGAACACCTTCACCGACGCCGTCCCGTCACGACGACTTCAGCTCCTGCACCGCCCAGGTGTTGCCGTCCGGGTCTGCGAAGAAGCAGAACCGCGACCCCGGCGATCCCTCGGGGCCGAGCTGCTGCACCTCCGAGACGGGCACGCCGCGTTCGACCAGCCCGGCGCGAGCGGCGTCGATGTCCTCGACGACGAGCTGGACGCCCTTGACGGAACCGGGCGCGCCGAGGGGCAGCCCGTCGCCGACGACGACGGAGCATGCCGAACCCGGCGGCGTCATCTGCACGATCCGCATGCCGTCGGCGGGATCGAGGTCGTGGTCGAGATGGAAGCCCACCTGGTCGACGTAGAAGGACTTGGCGGCGTCGATGTCCGTCACCGGTATGGGCACGACTTCGAGCTTGAGATCCATGGTGCGTCCTCGCGTCCCGACATTGGGTCGGGACATTCTCCTCCGCCCGTGTACGGGTGGGTGGTCGCAGGTGCGGCCTTGGTCATGGTGACTCCGCCTGTGCTCGCCGCCACCGCGTGGGTCGGCGGGCAGCTCACCTTGGCGCTCGTCCCGCACGTCGCGGCTCATCGAAGAGCCGATAATCACTCGCCGGCGCGCGCAACGCGTGGTTGACTGCGTCCCGACAGGCAGTCCGCCGACGACGAAGGGGACGCGGATGCGAGCAGCGCTCACGTCCATCGAGCGGAGTTCGTTCTCTTCGAGGGGTATGACGCTTGCCTGTCACCACGCTCAACCTCGGCATCCTCGCGCATGTCGACGCCGGTAAGACCACGCTGACCGAGCGGCTGCTCTACGCCGCCGGCGCGATCGACGAGCTCGGCAGCGTGGACGCCGGCACCACGCGCACCGACACCATGGAGTTGGAACGGCGTCGCGGCATCACGATCAGGTCCGCCGTCGCGTCGTTCACCGTCGGCGACGTCACCGCCAACCTCGTCGACACCCCCGGCCACCCGGACTTCATCGCCGAGGTCGAGCGTGCGTTGAGCGTCCTCGACGGTGCGGTGCTGGTGCTCTCGGCGGTCGAGGGAGTGCAGCCGCAGACCCGGATCCTGATGCGGACGCTGCAGCGGCTGCGCATCCCGACGCTGCTGTTCGTCAACAAGGTCGACCGCGCCGGCGCCGCTCCGGACCGTGTGCTCGCGGCTATCTCGACGCGGCTCACCCCCCGCGTCGCCGCCATGGGCACGGTCGACGACGCCGGCAGTGCCGCCGCACGCTTCCGTCCGTACGACGCGGACGACGACGTGCGAGCCGCGTGGGCGGAGGTGCTCGCCGGCAACGACGACGCGCTCCTGGCAGCGTACGTCGAAAGTGAGCGGCGGATCACCCGCCGGCGGCTCCGCGAGGCGCTCGCGGCACAGGCGAAGCAGGCACTCGTGCATCCGGTCTTCTTCGGCTCCGCCGTCACGGGTGCGGGCGTCGACGCCCTGATGTCGGGACTGGTCGACCTGCTGCCCGCCGCGGACGGCGACCCGGACGGCCCGCTGTCCGGCCGGGTCTTCAAGATCGAGCGTGGCGACGCCGGCGAGAAGGTCGCGTACGTCCGGCTGTTCCACGGCACCGTGCGTACACGCGACCGGGTCGAGCTCGTCGGCGGCGCGGAGGGGAAAGTCACCACGCTCAGCGTCTTCGACCGCGGCACGTGGGTGCGCCGAAGCGAGGTGCGCGCGGGCGAGATCGGCAAGCTGTGGGGCCTGTCGGCGGTACAGGTCGGCGACGCGGTGGGCGCCGGGTCCAGCGCGGCCGGGCATCACTTCGCGCCGCCCACACTCGCGGCCGTCGTCGCGCCGCGGCGTCCGGACGACGGAGCGGCGCTCCGCGTCGCGCTCGCCGAGCTCGCGGAGCAGGACCCGCTGATCGACGTGCGTCTAGACGCCGGCCGCCAGGAGATCTCCGTCTCGCTCTACGGCGAGGTGCAGAAGGAGGTCATCGAGGCGACGCTGGCCGACGACTACGGGATCGAGGTCGCGTTCCGCGAGACGTCGGTCATCCACGTCGAGCGGCCCGCCGCCACGGGTGAGGCCGTGGCACGCATGAACACCGAGCAGAACCCGTACCGCGCCACCATCGGCCTGCGTGTCGAGCCCGCGGCCGAGGACTCGGGCGTCGAGTTCCGGCTGGACGTCACCGCGCGCGACGTGCCGCTCTACATCTACAAGAGCATGGACGTGTTCGCCGAGACCATGGAAAACCATGTGCGGCGGGCGCTGACGGGAGGCCCGCACGGCTGGCGCGTCACCGACTGCGTCGTCACCATGGTCGAGTCCGGCTACACCTCACCCGACGGCCCGCCCAGCACCCGCGGCCCGCTGAGCACGCCCGCGGACTTCCGCAAGCTCACGCCCCTCGTCGTCGCGCGGACACTGCGCCGGGCCGGGACGCTCGTCTGCGCGCCCACCCTGCACGCCGACGTCGAGATCCCGGTTGCGAGCATCGGGCCGGTGCTCACCGCACTCGGTCGTCTCGACGCCGCCGTCACGACGCAGCGACCCCACGGAGACATGTTCACGATCCAGGCACTGCTTCCCGCCGCGCGCGTGCACGAGCTGCACCGGGACCTGCCGAACCTCACCGGCGGCGAGGGCGTGCTCGAGACCTGCTTCGCCGGCTACCGCCCCGTCAGGACTACGCGGGTCCCAGGCTCGCGGTGAAGCTCCTGCCGTAGGCCTGGTGCGTGGTCACGGTGAGCAGGGTGCCGCCGGAGACGGCCTGTGCCGTGATGCCCTCGTCCGCCGACACCAGGCGCATCGCCGGGCCGTTGACGAGGACGCCGATACTGTCCCGCTTCATCGTCGGGTCGGACACGGCGAGGCTCACGCCGCCGTCGGCGTTCTCCCGCATCAGCACCGACGCCGCGCCGTCGACGGCGAGCCTGGCCGCGTGCTGCCAGCCGCCGGCGAACACGTTCACCGCGGTCAGCGCCAGCCCGTCGTGCCGTATCGCCTGCACCCGCGTGTTGTTCACCACCACCGACAGCGGCCCGCCGACGTACGTCTTCAGCGTGCTCTCGCCGGCGTTCGGCAGTAGCGCGTACGCGATCGCGGACGGCCGCGCGCCGGCAGGCTGCCCGACCGAGACGCCGAAGACCTTCTTGGTCACGGCGGTGTCGGGGTTGGACTGACGGACGATCCTGCGGCTGTTGGCGACCAGCGCGTTGTCCACGGTCACCTGCTGCCGGTCCAGGAACAGGTAGCCCACGGCCGTGCCCTGCGTGCGGTTCGCGTACCGCAGCCAGCGGACGTCGCCGGTACCGGTGCCCGACCAGGCCGTGCCGTCCCAGCGCGCACCGCTGATCGTGACGTCGTCGGACGGCGCGGCGATGCGGCTGTCCATGGTCGTGACGACCGCACGCCCGGCAGGGTCCGTCACTCCGGCCGCCAGCACGACGATCTCGTCGTCGAGCAGGAACCACGACTTGGTGGCGCGCGCGTTCCGGTAGGCGACGAAATCGTCGGGCAGCACGCCGTTCCGCTTGTCCACCCAGGGGACGTCGTCGGACAGCACCATCCCCGCCGCGCCGTACGCGCCGAGCGTCGCGCCGCCGGAGTACGCGTTCGTCGCGACCGGGAAGTACACGTACGTGTTCTGCGACTCCGACGAGGACGTGAAGTTCAGCGGGCTGTTGGGGTTGTCGTAGAACTGCTCGCCGTACAACTCGGGGATCGTCTTGCGCTGCTCGACCGGCGACGTGACGCCCGCGAGCCGGTACGGCGACACGGTCGTGTAGTAGTCGACGCCGTACGCCTTCGTCTGGTCCTGGCCGGAGAGGTAGAGGTAGTGCGCGCCGGCACCCTGGAACCACGGCATCAGGTTCTCGCCGAGCATGTACTCGTACTCGCTGATCCGTGCCGAGCTGCGGGAGAGCGCGAACGCGTATCCCGGCCGCCGGTGCACCACACGGTCCATCGCGTTGAACGCGACGCTCCGCTCGGCCGGGTTCAGGTCGGCGGCGGGCACCGAGTCGTCGGCCATGATGTCGGCGTAACGCGCCACGCTCACCGGCGAGACGAACGTGCCCGGGTCGAGCGACGCACGCGACGTCGACCGGATGAACTTGATGTAGCCCTTCAGCGCGTCGCCCGCCGCACCCGTCGCGTACGCGGAGAGGTCGACGACCGCCTCGACGACGCCGGCGACGTCCGCGTAGCCGGTGGTCGTTCGCGAGACGGCCCGCCCCTTGACCATCTCCATCATCCAGCCCTCGAAGATCAGCGGCGCGAACCCGTCGACCACCCAGCCGCGCACGACGTCGACGAGGTCGCCGTCCGTCGCGTACGACGTGCCGTCGAGGATCTTGATCGTCTGCACCACGCGGGTCAGCAGGCCCTTGCCGTACGAGCCGGTGTAGGCCACCGACGCGTGCTGGATGAACGACCCGTCGGCGTAGTAGCCGTCGGTCACGTCGTGCTGGAGGTGGTACGGGTCGACGGTGGCGTACACCGTGCTCTGGTCGGAGACGGCCTTCGCGATGCGCGCGTCGTCACCGAGCACCGCGCCCTGCAGGATGCGGTTGGTGGTGATGTC
>JAFMQP010000250.1 GCA_017354575.1 Acidothermales bacterium
CGCCGTAGTCGCGGGCGAGCCGGCGCGCCGGCGCCAGGCTCCGGTTCGCGACGACGACGTCCGCGCCGCGACGGCGGAGCGCCGCGACCGAGAGCGCGCCCATCGCGCCGGCGCCGACGACGAGCGCACGGAGCCCGGCGAGGTCGCCGGTGGACTCGGTGACGACGTCGAGGGCGACGGTGACAAGTGAGCCGCCCGCGGCGTCGATGCCGGTCTCGGATCGCGCCCGCTTGCCCGCGCGCAGGGCGCGGCGGAACGGCTCGCCGAGCGCGGGCCCCAGCGTGCCGGCGTCCTCCGCCGCCCGCATCGCCTGCCGCACCTGGCCGAGGATCTGCGGCTCGCCGACGACCATCGAGTCCAGCCCGCACGCGACGCCGAACAGCTGCTGGATCGCGCGGTCCTCGTAGTGCACGTAGAGCGACGCGGCCAGCTCGTCGCGGGAGACGCCGCTGTGCCGCTCGAGCACGCCGGACAGCTCCGCGACGCCCGGGTGGAACCGCGGCACGTCGGCGTACAGCTCGACCCGGTTGCAGGTGCTGAGGACCGCCGACTCGCCGACGTGCGCCGAGTCGGCGAGGTCGGCGGTGACCTTGCCGTCCGCGGTGGCCGCGACGGCGCGTTCGAGTACGTCGACCGTCGCCGTCCGGTGGTTCAGTCCCACGACGAGGAGCGTCACGTGCTCACCTCCAGGACCGTCCGGTCGGCTGCCGACGCCGCGGCGGGCCGGTGAGCACGGGACGAGCGGCAGTGCACGTAACTCCCTCGCCGACGCTCGGTCATGTCGCCCCTTCCGGTTCCTGCTCGCCCGCGAGCGCGGGCAGCTGCCCGCCGGTCGCGCGCTGGATGTGGAAGGCCAGGATCTGCAGCTCGATGGAGAGGTCCACCTTGCGGATCCGTACCTCGTCCGGTGCCTGCAGCACGACGGGCGCGAAGTTCAGGATGCTGCGCACCCCTACCGCGACGAGGCGGTCGCACACCTCCTGTGCGGCCGGCGCCGGCGTCGCGATCACGCCGATCGCCACCCCCGACTCCTGCACGACCGCCTCCAGCTTGTCGACGTGCTGGACGGTCATGCCCGCGACCTGCTGGCCGACCTTCGCGGGGTCGGCGTCGAGCAGCGCCGCCACCCGGAAGCCGCGCGAGACGAACCCGCCGTAGTCGGCGAGGGCGCGGCCCAGGTTGCCGGTGCCGACGATGACGACCGGCCAGTCCTGGGTGAGGCCGAGCTCGCGGGAGATCTGGTAGATGAGGTACTGCACGTCGTAGCCGACGCCGCGGGTGCCGTACGAGCCCAGGTGCGAGAGGTCCTTGCGTAGCTTGGCGGAGTTGACCCCCGCCGCCGAGGCCAGGTCCTCCGACGAGACCGTCGGCGTACCCCGCTCGCTCAGCGTCATGAGCGCGCGCAGGTAGACCGGGAGCCGGGCGACGGTGGCGTCCGGGATCCCGCGGTCGCGGCCCGCGCGCACGCGCGGCACCTCTCCGGCCGGTCGGTTCGACGACGTCACTGGACTCCTGCACCCGTACTGCTGTCGGTACCGACCCAGGCTACGTCCTTGTGAACGTTCGCACAAAGTGAGCGGGCCGGGCCTCAACGTGAGTGCAGCAGGACGCCGCTGCCGAGGATGAACACCACCCACGCGATCGCGAGGAACAACCAGCCGCCGAAGCCCCTCCGGGTGCGCGCGACCAGCCCGAGGACGAGGACCGGCAGCATGAACACGACGACGACGCCTGCCTGGTGCCGCATCTGGCCGTAGGCGAAGATCCCGACGAACGCCGCCACGGCGGCCGTGAGGGTGCCGAGCGGCCGCAGCGGCTGGTCCAGGAACTTCGGCAGGGCCATGCCCATACGGTACGCGGCCGCGCGGACGTCCACCATTGTCCGGACGGGTTGCGGAGAGCGAGCCGGGCCCCCCGCGTCACGTCAGGGATCGACGCAGACACCGGCGGGTAGTGGCGATAGTGTCCGGCTGATGGCGGACGGGGACGCATCCATGACGACGAACCCCCAGGGCGACCGCACCGCGCGGTTCGGGGAGACGTTCGCGGTGCGCGAGTTCCAGGTGCTGTGGCTCGCGATCTCCCAGTCCGGCATCGGTGACCAGCTCGCGAAGCTCGCGCTGTCGATCCTCGTCTACGACCGCACCGGCTCGCCGTTCCTGACCGCGATGACCTACGGCGTGACCTACCTGCCGTACCTGCTCGCGGGCCCGCTGCTCTCACCCCTCGCGGACCGCTACCGCAGGCGTGAGGTGCTCATCGGGTCCGACCTCGTCCGGGCGGTGCTCGTCGCGCTGATGGTCGTGCCCGGGCTGCCGCTGTGGGTGTTGTTCGTCCTCGTCTTCGTCGTCGGGCTCGCGCGACCGCCGTTCGACGCCGCCCGCTCGTCGATCCTGCCCGACATCCTGCCCGGGGACCTGTTCGTCACCGGCACCGCCGTCACCCAGACGACGAGCCAGGTGACCCAGGTGCTCGGCTTCGCGGTCGGCGGCGCGGTGGTGGCCACGATCGGCGCGCCCTGGTCGCTCGCCGTCAACGCGGCCAGCTTCGCGCTGTCGGCGCTGCTGATCCGCGTCGGCGTGCACGACCGGCCGGCGCCGGCCGGCAGCACCAGGCCGCCGATGCGTCAGGTGATCACCAGGGGCACCGTGACGATCTTCCGGGACCGGCGGTTGCGCGCGCTGATCGGCCTCGGCATGCTCGCCGGGTTCTACGTCGTCCCCGAGGCGCTCGCCGTCCCGTACGTCAAGCACGAGCTGGGGCTGACGGCGACGTACGCGGGCGGCCTGCTCGCCGCGGCTCCGCTCGGCATCGCGCTCGGCACGATCCTGCTCACCCGGCTGTTCCGGCCGAGCCGCCGGGTCAACCTGATGGGCCCGCTCGCGGTCGTCGGGCTCGTGGCGCTGCTGCCGTTCGCGCTGACCCCGGGCTTCTACGCCGCCACCGGGCTGCTGTTCGTCTCCGGCGTCGCCGGCGGCTACAACCTCGCCGCCAACGCCGCGTTCGTCTCGATCCTGCCGAACGTGAACCGCGGCCAGGCGCTCGGGCTCGCGCAGACGCTGCTGTTCCTCGCCCAGGGCGTCGCCACCATGGTGGCGGGCGCCGTCACCGCCGTGCTCGGCCTGCCCGGGACGATCTGCCTGTCGGGCGCGGTGGGCATCGTGGTGGCGTGCTGGTCCTGGTTCGCCTGGCAACGCGCGATGCGCGGCCGCAGCCTCCGCCCCGACGAGGACGAGCTCCCCGGTGAGCCGCGCCGACCCCGGCACCGCGCGCCGCGGCGTGGGTGAGGTCAGCGCGCCGGACTGATGAACTCGAGGCGGTTGCCGTGCGGGTCGTCGGCATAGCACCGCCGGTGCCCGGGGAAGGTGTCCTCGTCCCACGTCACGTGCACGCCGTTCGCCGTCAGGGTGGCGGCGAGCCGGTCGAGGTCGGCGACCCGGATGCCCGGGTGCGCCTTCCTGGCCGGACGGAACCCGCGCTCCACGCCCAGGTGGATCTCCAGCCCGTCCGCCCGCACCCACAGTCCGCCGCGCCCGGCGAGCTCGGCGGGCTTCTCGACCTCCGTCATGCCCAGGACGCCGAGGAAGAACGCCCGCGCGGCCTCCTCGCCGCCCGGTGGGATCGCGAGGAGCACGTGGTGCAGCGCGTACGCCTGGTCCGTGCCGACGCGCGGCCCGTAGCCGAAGCCCTCGTCGACCGCCGTCATCGCGTCGCTTTCCCGTCCGTCAACGCCGCTCGCAGCCGACCCTCGTCGACCCGCCAGAAGTTGTGCACCCGGCCGTCGACCAGTGTCACCGGGATCTTGTCCCACCACCGAGCCAGCTCGTCCGGCGCTGCCGACAGGTCACGCTCGGTCCACTCGACGCCCAGGTCGGCACACACCCGGGTGACCACCGCACGCGCATCGTCGCACAGGTGGCAGTCGGCCTTGCCCAACAGCTCGACACGGGTCACGATCCGACACCTCCGGCGTACAGGGCTGGTGTTACCAACTGGGGAAGTGTGGCACGACACGCGCAGCTACCACCGACGTTAGGCCCTAGCTAGTGGGCTACGGCATTCCCTAGCATGGTGCGCGCGCACCCGAGGAATGCACAACGCGTGACCGCCGGAAAGGATCCGGAGTCAGCCGATGGCTTCGGCTCCGGTAGCAGGGGGACCAGGAGATGTCAGGACCGAGCGGAGTGTCGTGCGGCCTCGAGCGGTGGAACGCCGCACTCGCCGGACTCGCCGGCAGGATCGGGACGATGCTCGAGCAGCTGTTCGCGGCGCCGTTCCAGCCCGCCGTCGCGGCCGGGTCCCTCGGCACGATGACGGTGTCCGTCCCGATGGACGCGCACGTCGCGCGGGCGGAGGCGGCCGACCCGGCGGCCCTGCTGCCCGGTCTCGCGCCGCCGCGCCTGCTGCGCCGCACCCGCCGCGAGGCACCGGCCGCCGACGACCCCGACCAGGCCGAGGTCGCCGCGTTCGTCCACTCCGCGCAGAACGGCAACGCCGAGGCGTTCGGCTTCCTCTACGACCGCTACCACGAGCTGGTCCACCGGTACGTCTACTACCGGGTCGCGAGCCAGCAGCTGGCCGAGGACGTCACCAGCGAGACGTTCCTCCGCGCCTTCCGCCGGCTCAACACGTTCAGCTGGCAGGGCAGGGACTTCGGCGCGTGGCTGGTGACGATCGCCAGGAACATCGTCGCCGACCACTTCAAGTCGTCGCGGTACCGGCTCGAGGTCACCACGGCCGAGATGCTCGACAGCGACCGGCTGGAGGAGAGTCCCGAGCACACCGTGCTCAAGTCGTTCACGAACGTGGCGTTGGTGGAGGCGGTGCGCCAGCTCGGCCCGGAGCAGCAGGAGTGCATCGTGCTGCGGTTCCTCCAGGGCCTCTCCGTCGCCGAGACCGCGCGGATCATGGGCCGCAACGAGGGGGCCGTCAAGGCGCTGCAGTACCGCGCGGTACGTGCTCTCGGCCGCCTGCTCCCCGACGAACTGCGCTGATCACCTGAGCACTGCCGTCCATACCACGGGCCGGTGGCCGTAACCACCGGCGCCGGCTGCTCGTTTGTCGGGTAGGGAGAGGCGGGGGACGTCGAAGGGGCCCCGGATGAGGATGCTGTGGCGCGACAGCGGACGCCACCGCGTGGAAGACTTCGCGCGGGGTGTCGATTCTGGCCTCGTCTCCTGCCCGGAGGAGCCGAACACCTCCCGGCTCGTCGGGCTGGCCAACGCCCTGCGATCGATGCCACTGCGACCGAGTCCTGAACTCACTCTGGCGATCCGGCGCCGGATCGTCAATGCGGCGCGCGCGAGTCGCCCGGACGAGCCGCGGTCACTGGTCGCCTGCCTCATCGACGGGATCCGGGTCAAGCGGGGGCTGCCGTCCACGACGGTGCTGCTCACCGCCGCGGTCGCCCTGGTGAGCATCGGGTTCGGCACGACGCAGGCGCTGCCCGGCGACACGCTCTACGGGCTGAAGCTCCGCGGCGAGGGCATCACGATCGCGCTCGCCCGCTCCGACGAGGCGAGGGGCTACAACTATCTGAAGTTCGCCGGCGCCCGGCTGCGCGACGTCTCGGGTCTGATCGACCACGACGGTGCCTGGCGGGAGGCCACCGTCACCACCGCCGAGCGGTCGCCCAGCCGGCACCTCGCCGGTCTGGTCAACTCCACGCTCACCACGATGAACGGGTACACGGACAAGGGCGCGACGTCGTTGCGCCGCGCCTACCAGCGCACCCACGACCCCGCGCCGCTCGCGTACCTCGACGACTTCACGAAGAGGCAGCACAAGATGCTCAGCGGCATGCTCGGCAAGCTGCCGGCGGGATCACAGGCGGTCGCGGGTGTGTCGCTCAACCTGGTCGACCGGCTGGCCAGGGAGACCAGCACGCTGCTGACCCAGCAGTGCAGCAACGCCCTCGCCTGCCAGAGCCAGCCGCGCCCGTCCGAAAAGTCGGCCGCGCCCGAGAAGTCGCCGAAGGCGACGCCCTCGGACGAGCCGGCGACGTCTCTGTCGAGCGACATCAGTGACTCACCCGATCCCGGCCGGCGCAGCGACTCGCAGGGGACGCCGCCGCAGGACGACCCGTCGTCCACCTCGTCGACCGGACCCGACCCGTCGAGCGGCAGCGGTTCCGGCGGCGACACGCAGCAGACCAGCCCGTCTGGCTCCGGCAGCGGCTCGACCGGAGGCGACGGCAGCGGCACCGGTTCGTCGAGCGGCGGGGC
>JAFMQP010000042.1 GCA_017354575.1 Acidothermales bacterium
CGACGAACGCGAAGCGGCCGTGCGAGAGGCGCGCGCCGACGCCGAGGCCGCCCGCGAGCGGCTGCTCACGGTGCTCGCCGAGCACGACCTGCCGGCGCCCGATGGCGCCGACGCCGCCGCCGTCTCGACCACGGTCGCGGTCGCCGTGACGCACGCCGAGAGCGAGCACGACCGGCTGCGCGACCGGCTCGAGCAGCTCGCCGCCCACCTCGCCGACCGCGACCGCTACACCGCCGAGAGCCGGGTGGCCAAGTCGCTCGCCGACCACCTGCGGGCGAACAACTTCGAGCGCTGGCTGCTGCAGGAGGCGCTCGACAGCCTGGTCGAGGGAGCGTCCCGGATCATCGGCCAGCTGTCCGCCGGCCAGTACGGGCTCGGGCACGCCGACGGCGACCTGTTCGTCGTCGACCACCACGACGCCGACCTGCGCCGGCCGGTCCGCACGCTCTCCGGCGGCGAGACGTTCCAGGCCTCGCTCGCGTTCGCGCTGGCGCTGTCCGAGCAGCTCGCCGGCATGTCCGACACGCGGACGAGCCTCGGGTCGATCCTGCTCGACGAGGGCTTCGGCACGCTCGACGCCGCGACCCTCGACACCGTGGCGGCGACGTTGGAGAACCTCGCCGCCGACGGCGACCGTGTGGTCGGCATCGTCACCCACGTGCCCGCGCTCGCCGAGCGCGTACCCGTCCGGTTCGAGCTCACCAAGGACGCCCACGGCGCCCACGTCGAGCGGGTCGGGTGAGCCGCGGATGCGCATGCACGTCGACGCCTGGGACCCCGGGTACGGCACCGGCTACGACGCGCCGGACGACGACGGCGAGCTCGCGAGCGACGTCACCGTCGAGCTGCCGCCCGCGACGTGGCGGCCGTTGTCCCCGCCGGCCGACGTCCGGCCGGCAGACGTGGTGCTGTTCGTCGACGGCGTGCGGCGTCTCGACGCGAACGTCTGGGTGGTCGAGGACGACGGCACCACGCATCCCGGCCTGTGCGCGTCCTACGCGGCGGGCGTCGTGCGCTGCGACGGCGTCGCGCGGGTCGTGGCGCAGCAGGTGCGCCGAGGTGTGTTCACGCCGAGCGCCTCGGTCGCCGACGTCGATGTGAGCGGCACCGTGCCGGTCACCTACGTCGCCCACCACGTCGCGCGCACCGACCCGGACGCGCCGCGCCTCGCCGTCCAGGACCAGCTGCGGCTCACCGAGATCGCCGTGGCCGAGCTCGCCCGCGACGGGGACGCCGACGACGGCGACCTCCTCGTCGTCGACGGCCCGCTGCGTGCCCGCACGCACCTGCCGCGGACGCTCGGCTACGTGAAGACGCAGGAGCGCCGCTACCTGCCGCAGGAGCTCGACGCCGTCGTCGCCGACCTCGCGCCGGGCCGGCGCACGCCGGTGTTCCTGATGGGCAGCCGGTGGCGCAGGTTCGCCTGGTACCTCAGGCTGCCGGGGCCGGCCGGTCCGCCCTGGGCGGGCATCGTCCGGGTGGAGTGCGCGGCGGAGCTGGCGATCGAGGACGTCGTCGCGCTCGCCGACGCGTCCGCCGCGACGCTGCCGCGGTTCGCGAGCCGCGAGCACCGCGACCCGCGCGCGCCGCAGAACCTGGTGCCGATCGCCGGCCTGGAGCGCGCGCTGCGGGCGCGCCTCGGTGACCCGCGTCTCCTGCGCCGCGGCCTGCGCACGGCTGTCGCAGCCGGCTGACAGGCTGGGCCGCATGACGGTCCGGGCGAGCGCGGCGACGGGAACGGACCTGCGCAGGGCGCGGGTCGCCGCCGTCGCCACCGCGGTCGTGTTCGCCGCGAATGGCGCGCTGTACGGCAGCTGGGTCACCCGGATCCCGGCCGTCCGCGACCACGTCGCCGCCGACCCCGGTGCGCTCGGCCTGGCGCTGCTCTGCCTCGGTGGCGCGTCGCTGCTCTCCATGCCCACGACCGGCGCGCTGGTCCGGCGGTTCGGCAGCCGAGCGGTCTGCACGGTCACCGCGCTGCTCTCGGCGGTGGGGTTCACGCTCGCCGGCACCGTGCCGACGGTGTGGGCGCTGGGCATCGCGCTGGGGTTCGCCGGGCTGAGCTGGGGCGTCTGGGACGTCGCGATGAACGTCCAGGGGCACGACGTCGAGCGCCGGCTGGGCCGCGACATCATGCCGCGCTACCACGCCTGCTGGAGCGGCGGCAGCATCGTCGGCTCGGCCGCCGGCGCGGTCGTCGCGAGCCACGGGATCCTGCCCAGCTGGCACTTCGGCGTCGCGGGCGCGGCGATGTTCGTCGGCACGACGCTCGCGGCGACGCGGTTCCTGCCCGACCGGACCCACGCCGCGACGCAACCTGCCGGGGAACACCACAGGCCCGCGTGGCGGGTGCTCGACACGCGGCTTGCGCTCATCGGCCTGCTGTGCCTCTGCGGCACGATCTGCGAGGGCGCGGCGTCCGACTGGCTCACCCTGCTCTTCCACGACGGCCGCGGCGCGAGCCCGGGTGCCGCCGCCGCGGCGTTCACGACGTACACGGCGGCCATGGCCGCCGGCCGGTTCCTCGGCACCAACACCATCGCCGCGCTCGGGCGCACCCGCGCGCTCCGGCTCACCGGTCTGGTCGCCGCCGTCGGCATCGCGTGCGCGCTGGTCGTGCCCACGTACGCCGGCGGCCTGGTCGGCACCGCGCTGTGGGGCCTCGGCATCTCGATCGTGTTCCCGGCCGCGATGAGCTCCGCAGGCGACGCCGGACGCCGGCCCGCGGACGCGATCGCGGCGGTGTCGACGGTCGGCTACGGCGGGTTCCTCATCGGCCCGCCGCTCATCGGCTTCCTGGCCCGCGCGTTCGAGCTGCGCAACGCGCTCTGGGTCGTCGCCGTCCTCGCCGGCGGCATCGCCGTGCTCGCCTTCACCGCCGGGCAACGACGGTACGCGACCGGCGGAGACCGTCACGACGCGGGCAGGTAGCGGCCGGACTCGACCCGGGCGTGGTCGCCGTCCCAGCGCTTGCGCAGCCACCGGTCGTGGCTGACGACGACCACCGGGCCACGGCGGCGTCGCACCGCCTCCTCCAGCTCCTCCACGAGTACGAGGGACAGGTGGTCGGTCGGCTCGTCTAGCAGCAGCACGTCCGGGTCGGCGACCAGCAGCCGCGCCAGCGCCAGCCGGCGCTGCTGTCCGATCGACAGCCGGCCCACCGGCGTGCGCAGCTCGCGCGGATGCAGCAGGCCCAGGTCGAGCAGGTCGGAGACGTGCTCCTCGGGCGAACCGGGCCGCCCGTCCGCGAACGCCGCGACGGCACTGCGGCCGGGCTCCGGCCAGCGCACCTCCTGCGTCAACAGCCCGACACGGACGCCCTTCCTGGTGAGCACCGCACCGCGCTCAGGTGCCAGGCCGCCGGCGAGCAACGCGAGCAGTGTCGACTTCCCCGCGCCGTTCGGGCCGGTCACGAGCAACCGCGTGTCGTGCAGCACGTCCAGCACCGGCACGTACAGCCGTCCCGGCACGGAGGCGCCGCGCACCGAGATCGCGACGCCGTCGGCGACGGCCGTGTCGGCACGGGGCGTGAACCGCAGCGGCTTCGGCGGCTTCGGGACACGGTTCTCGCGCAGCACCTCCAGCCGCTGCTCGGCGTCGCGGACCCGCCGGCTCACCACCGCGTCGACGCGCTCGCCCTTGAACCTCACGATGAACTTGTCGTTGTCGGTGGGTCCGCGCCCAGGCGCCACCCGGTGCGTGGTGCCCTTCGCGAACCGGGTCAGCCGGTTCGTCTCGTCCCGCCAGTCCTGGTAGGCCGCCTCCCAGCGGTGGCGTTCCGCGGCCTTCCCGTCCAGGTAGTCGGTGTACGCGCCGCCGTAACGGGTCGCGCCGTTCCGCCCCGGGTCGAGGTCGACGATCGACGTGCACACGGCGTCGAGGAACGCCCGGTCGTGGCTGACCGCGACGACGACGCCCGGCCGGTCGGCGAGCACGCCTTCGAGGTACGCGAGCGCCGCGTCGTCCAGATGGTTCGTGGGCTCGTCGAGCAGCAGCAGCTCCGGCCGGCGGACGAGCAGGCCGGTGAGGGCGAGCCGGGACCGTTGCCCGCCGGAGATGGTGCCGAGCGTCCGGTCGCGCGGCAGGTCGCCGACGCCGAGTCCGTCGAGCGCGGCGTCGACGCGCACCTGGGCGGTCCACACGTCGCGGGCCTCCGCCTCGGCGAGCGCGTCCGCGTACGCGCTCAGCACCGCGGGATCCTGGTCGCCGGCCATCCGCTCGGCGAGCGCCGCCAGCCGGTCCTCGACGGCGTGCAGGTCGCGCAGCGCGCCGTCGAGCAGGTCGCCGACGGTCGCGGACGGCGGGAGTCGTACCTGCTGCGGCAGGTGGCCGAGCGTGCCGTGCACGGCGACCGTGCCGGCGTCGGGCGTCTCCTCGCCGGCGATGAGACGCAGCAGCGTCGACTTGCCGGACCCGTTCTCCCCGACGACGCCGAGCCGCTCGCCGGCACCGGCGACGAGCGCGGGCAGGTCGACGACCACGCGGTCGGCATAGGACTTCCGCAGGCCGGTGACACGCAGGTGTGCGGCGGACACGAGAGCACCCGTTCTCGTTCGAGACGACCCGCCGGGCTCGCTGCCACGGACGCGGGACGGACGGTGCTCAGTTGCGCATGTCTCCATCGTGCCACGCGGCGGCCCGTTCGTGCGACGATCGACGGAGCCGACCGGAGAGCGAGCGAACATGCCACGCATCGAGCTGGGCCCGCTGGGCGCCGTCATCAGTCCCGCTCCCGACCCCGTCACGACGGCGGCGGCCGCGGCCGAGGTCGAGGGCGCCGGCTTTCCCACGATCTGGCTGGCAGGTGGAGCGCTGGAGAGCCTCGAGCAGGTGACCGCCGCAGTGACGGCGACGCGCAGCGCCCGCATCGGCACGGCCATCATCTCCGTGGACAGGTTCGGCGCCGCGGACGTCGCCTCCCGCTACGCGGACCTGCAGGGCGAGCACCCGGGCCGGTTCGTGGTCGGCCTCGGCGGTGCGCACGGTGCGAAGCCGCTCGCCACGTTGCGCGCGTACCTCGACACCCTGGACACGGTGCCGCGGGAGTCGATCGTGCTCTCCGCGCTCGGCCCGCGCATGCTCGAGCTCGCGCGCGACCGGTCGTCCGGCGCGATCCCCGTCCTCGTCACTCCCGAGTACGCGGCCCGGGCCCGGGAGACGCTGGGCGACGACGCTACACTCGCGGTCCAGCTGATGGTGGTGCTCGAGACCGACGCCGAACGCGCCCGGGCGGCCGCCCGACAGCCACTCAGCTTCCTGCGGCAGGTGCCCGGGTACTCGGCGAACTTCCGCCGGATGGGTTTCACCGACGACGACATCGAACAGCTAAGCGACCGCATCGTCGACGCGCTCGTGGCCTGGGGCGACGGGGACGAGATCGCCGCACGCGTGGCGCAGTTCCACGCCGCCGGCGCCGACCACGTCACGGTCATGCCCCTCGTCACCGACCCGTCACCGTGGAAGGCACTCGGCTCCGCCCTGCTGCGCTAACCGAGCACGGACCGGTAGATCGCGCGGGTGCGTTCCGCGATGACCGACCAGTCGAATGCCTCGATGGCGCGACGGCGGCCGGCGCGGCCCATCCCGGCGGCGCGGGCGGGGTCCGCGAGCAGGGCGGCCAGCCGCTCGCGGAGGTCGGCGACGAACCGGTCGGGGTGCAGCGGCGTCCCCGTGCCGTCGGTCGCCTGGTCGATCGGCACCAGCAGGCCGGTCTCGCCGTCGGCCACCACCTCGGGGATCCCGCCGGTGGCGGTGGCGACGACCGCCGCCTCGCACGCCATCGCCTCGAGGTTGACGATGCCCATCGGCTCGTAGACCGACGGGCAGCAGAACACGGTGGCGTGGCTCAACACCTGGACCACCTCCGGCTTGGGCAGCATCCGCTCGGCCCAGACGACGCCGTCGCGCTCGTCGCGCAGGCTCTGCACCAGGCCGGTCACCTCCGCGGCGATCTCGGGTGTGTCGGGCGCGCCGGCGAGGAAGACCAGCTGCACGTCCGAGTCGAGGCCGTGCGCCGCGCGCAGCAGGTACGGCAGTCCCTTCTGCCGCGTGATCCGCCCCACGAACACGACGCTGCGGCGGTCCGGATCGATGCCCAGGCGCGCGAGCACGTCGGTGCCCCGGTCGGGCGCGTACTGCGCCGAGTCGATGCCGTTGTGGACGACGCCGACCCGTGCCGGGTCGATCGCCGGGTAGCAGCGCAGCACGTCCTCGCGCATGCCCGCCGACACCGCGATCACCGCGTCGGCGTGCTCCAGGGCGGTGCGCTCGCACCAGGAGGACAGCGCGTAGCCACCGCCGAGCTGCTCGGCCTTCCACGGGCGCAACGGCTCCAGGCTGTGCGTCGTCGCGACATGCGGGACGTCGTGCAGCAGCTTCGCGACGTGGCCCGCGAGGTTGGCGTACCAGGTGTGGCTGTGCACGACGTCGGTGCCCGCGGCGCCGGCGCTCATCGCCAGGTCGACGCCCATGACCTGCAACGCGGCGTTCGCCCCGGCGAGCGTGTCCGGCGTCTGGTACGCCGTGACCCCGGGCTCGTCGCGCTCCGCGCCGAAGCAGCGCACCCGGACGTCGGGCGGGTCGGGCAGGCGGCGCAGCTCGGCGGCCAGGTACTCGAGGTGCACACCGGCACCGCCGTAGACCTCCGGCGGGTACTCCCTCGTCAGCAGGTCGACGCGCATCCGCCCGGCTTTCCATCGTCTCGGTGTACACCGGGGAACGTACTACGAACGGCCGGGTGGCACGCCGCCAGATGAGCAGACAGGACGACGTGACGGCTCTAGGGTGCGTGGTATGGCGAAGGTTCTCTCGATCGTTCTCGCCGGAGGTGCCGGCAACCGGTTGATGCCGCTTACCGCCGACCGGGCGAAGCCCGCGGTCCCGTTCGGCGGCACGTACCGCCTGGTCGACTTCGTCCTGTCGAATCTGGCAAATGCCGGATTCCTGCATATTGTTGTGCTCACGCAGTACAAGAACCACAGCCTCGACCGGCACATCTCGTTGACATGGCGGATGTCGACGATCCTCGGCAACTACGTCTCCCCCGTGCCCGCCCAGCAACGGGTCGGGCCGCGCTGGTTCGCGGGTTCGGCGGACGCCATCTTCCAGAACCTCAACCTCATCGGCGACGAACGTCCCGAGCACGTCATCGTCTTCGGCGCCGACCACGTCTACCGCATGGACCCGCGGCAGATGCTCGACCAGCACGTCGCGAGCGGCGCGGGCGTGACGGTCGCGGCGATCCGGCAGCCGATCTCGCAGGCCGACCAGTTCGGCGTCATCGAGGCCGACCAGGAGACGCAGCGGATCACGGCGTTCCGGGAGAAGCCCAAGGACGCCGTCGGCCTCCCCGACGCGCCCGACCAGATCTACGCCTCCATGGGCAACTACATCTTCACCACCGAGGCACTCATCGACTCCGTCAAGGCCGACAACGCGGACCAGACGAGCAAGCACGACCTCGGCGGTGACATCATCCCGGCGCTCGTGCGGTCCGAGGACGCGTTCGTCTACGACTTCGCGCAGAACGTCGTACCCGGGACGACGGAACAGGAGCAGGGGTACTGGCGCGACGTCGGCACCCTGGACTCGTTCTACGAGGCCAACATGGACCTCGTCTCGATCAACCCCGTGTTCAACCTCTACAACTACGACTGGCCCATCCTCACGCAGAACCCGCCCTATCCCCCGGCGAAGTTCGTGTTCAACGCCGACGACCGCACGGGCGTGGCCCTCGACTCGATCGTCGCGCACGGCGCGATCATCTCCGGCGGTCACGTGGAACGGTCGGTGATCTCGCCGCTGGTACGGGTCAACTCCTGGGCCGAGGTCACCGACTCGGTGCTGATGGACGGCGTGCAGGTCGGCCGGCACGCCGTGGTCCGCCGGGCGATCCTCGACAAGAACGTGCAGGTGCCCGAGGGCGTCCGGATCGGTGTCGACCGCGAGGAGGACGAGGCCCGCGGCTTCACCGTCTCGAAGGACGGCGTCGTCGTGCTCGGCAAGGACCAGAAGATCCCGCCCGCGTAGGTCACGCCGGTTGAGAATCCCGAGTAGGGCCACCCGTCTTGTTTCAACAGGTTTCGGCGGGAAGGTCGAACGCCTGCCCGCGCATGACCGCGGCGTCGACGGTGCTGGTCGCACGTTGGTGCTCGCCGGCGTACGGGCCTGCACGGCGTCGCGGGCGGCCTCACGCTCGGCGCGGTCGAGCTCGCCGTGACGGTCGTCGCGGGCGGCGGGCTCGCGACCGGTGGCCTCGCCGTCGTCGTCTTCGCGTGCCTGACGGTGCTCGCGGTGCGTGCCGTACGCGACCTCGGCGGGCGCGTCAGCTGAAGAACAGCAGCTTGACGACCGCGACCAGCCCCACGACCACGATGACGACGCGCAGCGCGAGCGGCGGCAGCCGTCGGCCGACCTTGGCGCCGATCTGGCCGCCGATCACCGAACCGGCCGCGAGGAGCGCGGAGACGAGCCACGCCACGTGCGCGACGAAGACGAACAGCAGCGCCGCCACCAGGTTGACCACCGTCGTGCTCACGTTCTTCACCGCGTTGAGCCGCTGCAGGTGGTCGTGCAGGAAGATGCCGAGCAACGCCATGATGATGACGCCCTGCGCCGCACCGAAGTAGCCGCCGTAGACGGAGCACAGGAACGCCCCGACGAGCACGGCGCCGATGTGGTCCTTCTCGCCGTGCCGCCTGGCGAGCCAGCCGTTGAGCGTCGGCTGCAGCACGACCAGCACCACCGCGACGAGGATCAGCGCCGGGACGATCTCGTCGAACGCCGACTCCGGCAGCGCGAGCAGCAGGATGCCCCCGAGCAGTGCGCCGAACACCGACACGACGCCGAGCGCGACCGCGCGCCTGAACTGGCCCTCGAGCTCACGCCGGTAGCCGAGCGCACCGCTCACGCCGCCCGGTACGAGACCGACGGTGTTGGAGACGTTCGCGACGAGCGGCGGATAACCGAGCGCGATCAGGGTCGGGAAGGTGACGAGCGATCCCGAACCGACGATCGTGTTGATCGTGCCGGCGGCGATACCGGCGATGAAGACCGCGGCGCCCTGCCAGGGCGTCACTCCTGGGTGTTCTGGTCGTCGGCGGCATCCGGCGTACGAGCGACGTTGCCGACCACGGGGCCCACCGCGGGCGTGCTCAGCTGCTCGATCGCCTGCGCGAGCTCGGCACCGGTGGCGCGTTCGCGCTTGCGTGCGGCCACCTGCTCGGACCGGCGCGGGTCCACGTCGCCGCCCTCGGCCGTGACGGCGGCGGCCTCGTCGCCCTGTTCCCCCGCACCGGTGAGGTTGCCCAGCGCGCCGCCGATCCCCTGCAACGCCTGGGTGAGCTCGCTCGGCACGATCCACAGCTTGTTGGCGTCGCCCTCCGCGATCTTCGGCAACATCTGCAGGTACTGGTACGACAGCAGCTTGGAGTCCGGGTTGCCCTCGTGGATGGCCTCGAAGACCGTCTCGATGGCCTGCGCCTCACCCTTGGCACGGAGCGCCTGCGCACGGGCGTCGCCCTCGGCCCGGGTGACCGACGCCTCCGCCTCGCCTCGGGCACGCAGCACCGCGGACTGCTGGTCGCCCTCGGCGTTGAGGATCTGCGATTGCTTGACACCCTCGGCGTTGAGGATCGCCGCCCGCTTGTCGCGGTCGGCGCGCATGGCCTTCTCCATCGCGTCCTTGATGGTGGGCGGTGGCTCGATCGCGCGGATCTCCACCCGGTTCACGCGGACGCCCCACTTGCCGGTCGCCTCGTCGAGCACGCCGCGCAGCGCGTCGTTGATGGTCTCCCGCGACGTCAGCGTCCGCTCGAGGTCCATCGAGCCGATGACGTTGCGCAGCGTGGTGACGGTGAGCTGCTCGATCGCCTGGATGAAGTTGGCGATCTCGTACGTCGCGTCCCGCGCGTTGGTGACGGTGTAGTAGACGACGGTGTCGACGCTGACGCTCAGGCTGTCCTCGGTGATGACCGGCTGCGGCGGGAACGGCACGACCTGCTCGCGCAGGTCGGCCATGTGCCGGATGCGTTCGACGTACGGGATCAGCAGGTGCGGTCCCGCCTCCAGGGTGCGGCTGTACCGGCCGAGCCGTTCGACGATGCCGGCGCGCTGCTGTGGGACGATCCGCACCGAACGCAGCAGCGTGACGATGACGAACAGGACCACGACGACCAGCCCGACGATCTCACCGATGCCCATGACCTGGTCCCGTCATTGCCCTATCTCCGTTCCCATGCCGTACACCAGCGCCGTCGCGCCGTCGATCTCGATCACCTGCACAGTACAACCGGGCTCCAGCACGAGCGTCGGGTCGTAGGCTCGTGCCGACCAGATCTCGCCCCTGAGCTTCACCCGGCCGCTGTGCGCGTCGACCCGTTCGACGACGAGGGCGTCCTCACCGACCAGCTTGGACAGGCCGGTGCGCTGCGGGAGGCGTTGTTGCGTGTATCTGCGGACGACCGGCCGGACGAACCCGAGCGTGGCGATCGCGGCGATCGCGAACCCGAGCAGCTGCCAGCCGAACGGCGACCCGAGCAGCGCGAGCACCAGACCGGCCAGTGCGGCGATCGCGAGCATGCCGAAGACCAGCACCGGCGCCACGGCTTCGAGGATGCCCAGGATGCCGGCTGCGATCAGCCACGCGACCCATGCCTGCACACCCTTCAGCCTAGCCCGTCGGGCAGGGGGGAACGGGCCCTGCTACGCCGTTCCTCGCGCGATCCACCGGCCGCCGACGCGGTCCAGGTCGAGCCAGATCCCGAAGCACTTCGACAGCGCCTCCGCGGTCAGCACGTCCTCGATCGGGCCGGACGCCACGGGCCGTCCCTCACGCAGCATCAGGCAGTGGGTGAACGCCGGCGGGATCTCCTCGACGTGGTGCGTCACGAGCACGGAGACCGGCGCGTACTCGTCGGCCGCGAGCGCGGAGAGCCGGCGGACGAGGTCCTCCCTGGCGCCGAGGTCGAGGCCGGCGCCCGGCTCGTCGAGCAGCAGCAGCTCGGGGTCGGTCATCAGGGCCCTGGCGATCTGCACCCGCTTGCGCTCGCCCTCGGACAGCGTGCCGAACGTCCGGTCGACCAGGTGCCCGCAGCCGAGCTGGCTGAGCAGCGCCTCGGCCCGGTCGACGTCCGCCGCGTCGTACGCCTCCCGCCACCGCCCGATGACGGCGTACGACGCGGTGATGACGACGTCGCGCACGCGTTCCCGCTCGGGGATCCGGCCGGCGAGGGCGGCGCTCGTCACGCCGATCCGCGGCCGCAGCTCGAACACGTCGACCGCGCCGAGCCGTTCGCCGAGGATCTCCACCGTTCCCGTCGTGGGGAACAGCTGCGCGGCCGCGATCCGCATCGCCGTCGTCTTGCCGGCGCCGTTCGGGCCGAGGACGATCCAGCGTTCGCTCTCGCGCACGGTCCAGCTCAGCTCGTCGAGCAGCGTCGACCCGTTCCGCACCACGGAAACGGCGTCCAGCCGCAGCACCTCAGTGCTCATCTTCTCCAACCCCGAGACAAGGCGTCATGGGTCCTCTCGGCTCACCCCCGCGCCGGATCCCAACATAGACCGTGTCTCCTATCCTCGAAGGGTGGCAGCGCAGGGATCACACGCCCCCGCGTCCGCGGTGCTCGTGGCCTGGGGCAACGCATGGACAGCCGGACACTGCGGACTCGACGAGGTCGTCGACGCGCTCGAGCGCGAGCACGGCCCGCAGGTCGTCACCGGGCTGCCGGGACCCGCGGACGACCTGCCGCTGCGGCACGCGCTCGGCGAACTGCGTGCGGGCGGGCTCACCGCGTTCCGGCTGGCGCTGCCGATCCCTGGCGACCCGCTCGGGCTCACCGGGCCCGCGGCGTTCAACGAGGCCGCGGTCGACGCCGGCGAGGCCGTGCTCGTCGACGTTCCCGCCGTGCCGCTCGGGCTGGTTCCCGGCGCGGACGACCGCGGCTCGTCGTACGCGGGCACGAGCTGGACGGCGTACCGGGTCGCCCCGACGGCGCCCCAGACGCCCACGCTCGCCGAGGCCGAACAGGCGCTCGCACTGACCCTGCGCAGCACCGCCGACCTGCTGCTCGACCTGGACGTCGCCGCGTCCGGTCCCGCGGCCGACGAGGCGCTCGCCGGACTGCGCAGGGAGCCCGCGGGCACCGACCTCGCGCCCGGCTACCCGCCGCGCGCCCACCGGGTGGCGGCGCAGGCGGCGCGGCTGGCCGCGATCTCCCGTGTCGGTCTCGCCGACGACGGCGGCGCGATCACGTCGCGCGAGGCGGACGCACGCCGCTCGGCCCTCCGCGACCTGGAGCGGGCCGTCCGCCGCGCCCGGGTCGCGGCCCACAACTCGGTCGCCGAGAACCGTTCGTCCTGACCGGCGGTGCCCCTCACCGGCGGGCGTCCCCCGCTGAGTAGCCTGGGCGCGCCATGAGCGCTTCTCGCACGCTGCTCGTCACCCTCACCGGAAGGGACCGGCCGGGACTGCTGTCCACGGTCTTCGCCGCCGTCGCCAACGAGCCTGGCGTCGAGGTCCTGGACGTCGAGCAGGTCGTCGTCCGCGGCCGCATCGTGCTGGGCATCCTGCTCGCCGCCCCGACGCCGGAGAACGGTCTCGCCGGGGCGTTGCGGCGCACCGCGGCGGCCCTCGGGCTGGACGTCGACCTCACACCGGGCACCGGTGACAACGACCCGCGCAGGGGCGGGCGGCTGCACGTCACCCTGCTCGGTGCGCCGCTTCGACCGGCCGCCGTCGCCGCCGTCGCCGGGCGCACGGCAGCGTGCGGCGCCAACATCGACCGCATCCTGCGGCTCGCCCGCTACCCGTGCACCGCCATCGAGTTCGAGGTCTCGGGTGCCGACGAGCACGCGCTGCGTGCCACACTGGCCGCCGAGGCCGTCGAACAGCAGGTGGACGTGGCCGTGCACCCGTCCGGCCTGGTACGCCGCGGCAAGCGGCTCGTGGTCATGGACGTCGACTCCACCCTCATCCAGGACGAGGTCGTCGAGCTGCTGGCCGAACGCGCCGGCTGCCAGGACGACGTCGCGAAGCTGACCGCCGCCGCGATGGGCGGCGAGCTCGACTTCGCCGACTCGCTGCGCGCCAGGGTGCGGCTGCTCGCCGGCCTCCCCGCGTCCGTTCTCGACGAGGTGCGCGACGGGCTCCGGCTCACGCCGGGCGCGCGGACCCTGGTGCGCACCCTGCGCCGGCTCGACCACAGGATCGCGGTCGTGAGCGGCGGCTTCACGCAGGTGATCGAGCCACTGGCCGCCGGGCTCGGCATCGACTACGTCGCCGCGAACACCCTGGAGGTCGCCGACGGCCGGCTCACCGGCGCGGTCACCGGGCCGATCCTCGACCGCGCGGGCAAGGCCGAGATGCTCGAGGTGTTCGCCGCGCGCGCCGGCGTACCGCTGCGCCAGACCGTCGCCATCGGCGACGGCGCCAACGACCTCGACATGATCCAGCGCGCGGGGCTCGGCGTCGCGTTCAACGCCAAGCCGGTGCTCCGCGCTGCCGCCGACACCTCGCTGTCCGTGCCCTACCTCGACTCGCTGCTGTTCCTGCTCGGCATCCCGCGGGACGAGGTCGAGGCGGCCGACGCCGAGGATATGACCTCGCCGGCGTCCGCCGTCGTCAACGGGGACGCCGCCATCGGCCGATGAACCGCGCGGTCGCCTGTTCGTCCATGGCGAGGCCGTTGACCCGGATGCCGGGCCGCAGCCAGTAGCCGCCGACGAGCAGGTCGGGCGAGAGCTGCGCGCCGTCCTCGGTCAGGTCCAGCGACCGGAGCTCGGGCAGCCGGGCGACGAGCGCGGTGACGTCGAACTCGCCGAGCGAGACGCGCAGGCCGTCGAGCGCGAGGTGGGCGAGGCAGGACAGCCGCCCGGCGAGCCGCAGCGTCGCACGGTCGACCCGCTCGAGCGCGACGCTGAGCTCGCGCAGCGGCCACCGGGACACGATCTGGTCGAAGGCGTGCTGCGTGACCCGCGGGGCGGTGAGCCCGAACGCGGTGAGCTTGCGGTCGCCGAGCACGTCGACGACCTCGCTGACCGGCAGGTTGGGCACGTCCAGCCGCACCTGCCGCAACCGCGTCGCCGACCACAGCGGCCGCAGGTCGCCCGCGCGCAGGGCGGGCGCCTCGAGCTGCAGCACGGCGAGGTTGCCCGCACGGGCGATCGCCTCGAGCACGTACACGTCGACCGCGTCGCCCGCGGCCGTGAACACGGCGAGGTGCGGCAGCGACGCGGCCGCCATCAGCTCGAACGGGGTCAGCACCGAACGCCGCACGTCGACCGACACGACGGGGACGTTCACCTCGGTGAGCCAGGACAGCTTGGCGCGCGCCCTGCGGCGGCCGCGCACCTCGAGCACGGCGCCCTGGGGCACCTCGAGCGTGCCGCCGGTGGAGCTGCCGAGCCGCCGCCCGTCGCTCGCGACGGCCCAGCACTCGACCGCGGCGTCGTTGGGTACGACGACCTGGACGGAGTCGGGAGGGTTCAGCATCGTCGCCAGTGCTCGGTCACGGCACGAGCAGCTCGACGAGGCGCTGGAGCCCGAAGTCGGGTGCACCGAGACACGAGGCGACGACGCGGCCTCGCTCGGCGAAGATGTAGGTGGGGTAGCCCTGCAGCTCGAACTCCTCCCGCAGCCTGCTGTCGGCGTCCGCGTCCAACCGTAGAACAGTCAGCCGCCCGCGGAAGGTATTGGCGATGCTCTCGAGCTCGGGAAGTGCGTTGTGGCAGTCCCCGCACCACGGCGCCTCCAGCTGGGCCAGCACCGGCGTGTCGCCGGACCGCAGCAACGCGACGTACTCGTCGCGCTCGCTCACGGGGACCATGCGCGCACCCTTACCTATTGGCCAGGGACGAGGCAATGGTGGCACCATCAATCCTGGCGCTGGTCATATCAGGGCGCCGGCCGACAGAGAGCAGCGGTGAGCCAGGTGCGTGCCACGGAGACGCCGGTCCTGCTAAGCGACGAGGCGATCGGCGCGCTCAAGCGGAGGATCGTGGTGGGCGAGCTCGCGCCCGGGGCGTGGGTCTCCGAGGGTGAGCTCACCGAGCTGCTCGGGATGAGCAAGACGCCGGTACGCGAGGCGCTCGCCGTGCTGCGCCGCCAGGGTTGGCTCACCGCGACGCCGCGGTCCGGGTACCGGATCAGGTCGGTGACGGTGCGCGAGACGCGCGACCTGCTCGACCTGCTCAGCGTCCTCGAGCCGATGGCCGCGGCGAAGGCCGCGATCGGCGGCCAGCGCTACCCCGGCGAGGTGGAGAAGCTCGCCGGGTTCGCCGTCGATGCCGCGGAGCACACCTGGGCGCACGTCGACGAGGTGCTGGCGCACTACCGGTTCCACCGACGGCTCACCGCGCTCGGCAACAACGGCGAGCTGGACCTGCTGCT
>JAFMQP010000251.1 GCA_017354575.1 Acidothermales bacterium
GCACGTGCGCGTCTCCGTCGACATGCAGGGCGTCGTCACCGTCATGCTCGGCAGCGTGCCGCAGGGACAGGGGCACGCCACCGTCGCGCGGCGCATCGTCGCCGACCGCCTAGGCCTGCCCGTGGAGCAGGTGCACGCCGTCGTCGACATGGACACCGCGGTGACGCCGTGGACGCTCACGTCCGGCAGCTACTCGTCGCGGTTCGCGCCGCTGGTCACCAGCGCGGTCGTCGCCGCCGTCGACCGCATCGCAGACACGATAAGGGTTGCCGGCTCCGTGCTGCTCGACGCGCCCGAGGACGAACTGGAGCTCGCGGACGGCGACGTCCGGCACCGTGACGACCCGACGCGTGCGGTCGCGTTCCGGCACACCGCCGGGCTCGTGCACTGGGACCCCGGTGCGCTACCCGACGGCGTGAACGCACGACTGTACGAGGAAGCGGCGTTCACGCCGCCGCAGGCGAAGGCGGCGACCCGCGACGACCGCATCAACTCCAGCCTGTGCTACGGCTTCGTCGCCGAGGTCGTGGGCGTCGCGATCGACCCGGACACCTTTCAGATCAACGTCGATCGCGTGTCCAGCGTGCACGACGCGGGCACCGTGCTCGACCAGCGCCTGGTCGACGGCCAGGTGCACGGCGCACTCGCCCACGGCCTCGGCGGTGCGCTGTACGAGGAGCTGCACTACTCCGAGGCGGGCCAACCGGTGTCGGCGACGTTCCTCGACTACCTGTGCCCGACGTCCGCCGAGGCCTGCTACGACCTCCGCACCGACCACGTTGTGTCGCCGTCACCGCTGACACCGTTGGGAGCAAAGGGATGCGGAGAGGGCTCGTCGATGAGCTTCCCCGCCGCGCTCGCGAACGCCGTCGCCGACGCCGTTGCGCCCGTGGGCGCCGACCTCACCGCCTTGCCCGTGCACGGGAACGTCCTGCACGACCTGATCGACCGACGAGAGGAGACGGACACGCATGCCGCTGACAGGAGGTGAGGTCCGGCTGGAGCGCGGTCACGACGGCGCGGTCGCGTACCTGACGCTGGCGAACGGCCCGATGACCATCATCACGTGGGAGATGCGCCAGCGGGTGGCGGAGCGGTTCGCCGAGATCGACCGTGACGACGCCGTCCGCGTGGTCGTCGTCCGCTCGGCCGGCGAGCAGTTCTCGTCCGGCGGCGACATCGCGGGTTTCATGGAGGTCGAACCGGTCGACTTCACCGACCTCGGGCAGAACGTCACGGCGGCCGCGCGCAGCCCCAAGCCCGTCGTCTGCGCGGTCGACGGCTACTGCTTCGGCGTCGGGTTGGAGCTCGCGCTGTCGTGCGACATCCGGCTCGCCACCTCGCGCAGCCAGTTCGCGCTGCCCGAGATGCGTCTCGGCATGATCCCCGGAAGCGGTGGTACGCAACGGCTTGCGCGCCTCATCGGCCTGAGCCGCGCGAAGTTCCACGTGCTCACGGCGACGCGGATCAAGGCGGAGCAGGCACTGGACTGGGGACTGGTCGCCGGCGTATCCGCGGACCGCGACGAGCTCGACGCGACCACGGAGAAGACGGTCCAGACCCTGCTGGGCTTCTCGCCTCTCGCCCTGCGCGCGGGCAAGGAGGTGCTCGACAAGGGTGTCGACGGGCCGCTCTACACGGGCATCGAGCTGGAGCGCAAGGCGTATGCGATGCTCCGGTCGACACACGACTTCGCCGAGGGCGTCGCGGCGTTCACCGAGAAGCGCACGCCGAAGTTCCAGGGACGCTGAGGCCGGATGAAGGCGGCACCGTTCGCGTACGTCCGGCCGGCGACGGTCGCGGACGCGGTGGCGGCGCTCGCCGAGACGGGCGGGGACGGCAAGGTACTCGCCGGCGGGCAGTCACTCGTCCCGGTACTGGCGATGCGCCTCGGCCGGCCCGGCACCCTCGTCGACGTCAACGCGATAGCCGGGTTGGACGAGCTGGCGACGACGGACGTCGGCTTGCGCGTCGGCGCGGCCGTACGCCAGCGTCGGCTCGAACACGAGCCTGCGGCGCGAGCGGTGCCGTTGTTGGGAATGGCGCTGCCGTTCGTCGGCCATCGCGAGCTGCGCAGCCGCGGCACCGTCTGCGGCAGCCTCGCTCACGCGGACCCCGCGGCGGAGTTGCCCGCCGTGGCCTGCTGCCTGAACGCGACGCTCGACGTCACCGGACGGCGCGGTAACCGCACCGTGCCGGCGCCGGAGTTCTTCACCGGTGCGATGACGACCGTGCTCGAACCTGACGAGCTGCTCACAGCGGTGACGTTCCCCCTCGCCCGTGCCGGCGAGGGTTTCGGGTTCGCGGAGGTCGCGCGACGGCACGGCGACTTCGCGCTCGCCGGTGTCGTCACACGTGTACGCGTCACCGACGGCGTCGTGGCCGAGGCCGTGCTCGCCGCGTTCGGGGTGTCCGACCGGCCGGTCGTCCGCGACGTCACCGACGTCGTACGCGCGCACGGGACGGAGACCGGTGCACTGCGCGACCCGATGAACCAGTTCGCGGCGGACGTCGTCGACACCGCGGGCGACGCGCACGGCTCGACGGCGTACCGGCGCCGGCTGTTCGCGGCGCTCGCCGCCCGCGAACTGGCCGCCGCCTACCGGAAAGGTTCCGAAACCCAATGACCCAAACGGTTCGGGCGGCCGCGGACGAGAGCGTGGACGTGCGGCTCACCGTCAACGGGACGCCCGCCGTCGTCCACGTACAGCCCCGCGTGACGCTCGCCGACACGCTGCGGGAGCAGCTCGGTCTCACCGGTACGCACCTCGGCTGCGAGCACGGCGTGTGCGGCATGTGCACGGTGCTCGTCGACGGCGAGGCGGCGCGGTCGTGCCTGCTGTTCGCCGTCCAGTGCGAGGGCGCGGACGTCGTCACGGTCGAAGGGCTCGGCACGCCGGACGCGCAACACCCGCTGCAGCAGGCGTTCTCGCACCACCACGCGCTGCAGTGCGGCTTCTGCACGCCCGGCTTCCTGATGAGCGCGTACGACCTCCTGGCGCATCGCACCGACGTGCAGCCGGACGAGTTGCCAGAGGAGCTGTCCGGCGTGCTGTGCCGGTGCACCGGGTACCGCAACATCGTCGCGGCTGTCGCCGACGTCGCGGCCGCGTGTCCCGAGGGTGTGCCCGAGCCGGGAAACCTCGGCGAGCGCACGCTCGTCGGCCGGCGGGCCGGCGACATGACGCATCACGCGCCGGAGCGGTCCGAACAGGAGGCATCGCGGGCGCCCGAGCGGGTCGCCGTCCCGTCAGGCACGCCGACCACGCGGGTGGACGTCTCCGCCCGGATGACCTCGCCCGTCGAGAAGGTATGGGACGTGCTCGGCGACGTCGAGCGGCTGGCGCCGTGCCTGCCGGGCGCGGAGGTGACCGAGGCGATCGGCGAGGACCGTTACCGGGGACGCGCCCGCGTCTCGCTCGGCCCGATCCGGCTCGTGTTCAACGGTGTCGCGCAGGTGATCGAGCGCGACGCCGACCGCCGTCTGCTGCACGTCGTCGGACAGGGCGCGGACGCGGGTGGCAGCCGAACCCAGGCGGACATGCGTATCGTCGTGTACGAGGCCGACGACGGCACCACGCTGCACGCCGAGGCCGACCTGTACCTCAGCGGACGGATCGCGCAGTTCGGCCGCGCGCTCGCCGGGGACGTGAGCAGGCGCATGTTCGAGGATTTCGCCGCGGCACTCGACGAGGCCGCCGCAACGGGCAGCGCGCCCGCCCGGCGCCGCGCCGGGCTCCGGCTCGCGGTGGGCGCGGCGTTGGCGGGCATCGGCGGTGTCGTGCGGCGGCTGGCGCTGCGCGTGCGATCCGAGGTCAGAAGAACCAGTTGATCCGGCCGTGATCACGCGGGCTGAACTCGCCGAAACTGCCGCTGTAGAACGTCAACGGCTCGCCTTCGCGGGTACACGTGCGCACGATCCGGCCGAGGTACAGCACGTGGTCGCCGGCGGGGATCTCCTGTTCCGTCGTGCACTCCAGGTGTGCCAGCGCATCCGGCACGACGGGCACCTCGTGCCTTCCGTACTCGAGCGGCAGCCCGGCGAAGTGGTCGGTGCCGCCGCGCGCGAACCGGCGCGCGATCCCCTCCTGCCGCGACGACACGACGGACACCGCGAACGCGCCGGCGCGGCTCACCGCGTCCGTCGTCCTTGCGCCGGACATCAGGCTCACCAGCAGCAGCGGCGGGTCGAGCGAGACGGACGTGAGCGAGTTGACCGTCATGCCGTGCGGCTCGTCGTCCACGATCGTCGTGACGACGGCGACGCCGGTCGCGAACCGGCTCATCGTCATCCGCAGCACGTCCGCGCCGATGTCACTCATGCCGCGCCACCGACGAGGGCCGGGAGGGGGTTGAAATGATCATGTTATGTAGGCGATTTCCGTGACCACACGCCGAGCACCAGCTCCACACGGTGGGCAGGCCATGTGAAGGTGCAACTCGCGATGTGATCACGGAAATGACGTACATAACATGATCATTTCGAGAAGGGGCGGACGAGAAGGACAGGCGGTCATGCGGGGTAGCGGACCTCGAAGGTGAGGCAGCCCTCGTCGCTGCGCCACGGACCGTGCTGCATCCCCGGCGGGCGGCAGGCGTACATGCCGGCGGTGAACTTCTCGTTCAGCCGCAGGTCGGTGATCGACCCCTCGAGGATGTACACCTCCTCCCAGAAGTCGTGCGCCAGCACGCCGTTCGGCGTCGTGTCGCAACCTGGGGCGAACTTGAGCATCCGCGTGACGACGCCCTCCGGTGCCGCGTCGTCGGTGACGATGACACGTTCGGTGAGGGCGTCGACGGTGCCCGCGCAGGGGGTGAACCCGATCGGGGAGACGTCGAAGAACTCGTGCTCCGGCTTGGCCATGGTGCCTCCCTACTCGTCGTCCAGGCCGTACGAGGCGAGGAACGCCTCGACCTCGGCGAGCGGCTCCTCGTACCCGAAGTTGCGGTACGCATAGCCTTTCGCGACGAACGGCGCGCCCGCGTAGAACATCTCGTACTGATGATGCCGTCCGCCGAACTCGCTGCTGACCGCGTCCCACGCCAGCTTGTACAGCTTCACCCGCTCCTCGGCGGGGACGCCTGGCGACTGCACGTAACGATCGATGTCCGCGCGGGTCGCGGGGTTGCGCAGCTCCGCCACCGACGACGGTACCTGCAGCACGCCACCGCCGACGAGGTCGCGCAGGATCGCGAGCACCCTCGGGTACAGCTCGGCCTGCAGGCCCATCGCGCCGTACAGTGGCCGCGGCCGCGGCAGCCACATGCCCACACTGTCCGGCTCGGCGCCGTACTCGGCGGCCAGCACCGCGGACTCGACGAGCGACACGAGGCCGGCCAGCTCGCCCAGCTTCTCCTGCACGCTGGGGATCCGGTCGACACCGGTGGTCTGCGCGACCTTGCGCGCGAGCCCGGCGAGGAACTGCAGCTTCACCGCGAACCTGATCTGCGCCTGCCAGTTGCCCAGCACGTGCGCGCCGGTCGAGAAGAACTGCCGGCGGACGCCGTCGACGTCGCGGCAGACGAAAACGCGCTCCCACGGCACGAACACGTCGTCGAACACGAGCAGCGCGTCGGTCTCGTCGTAGCGCGTGCTGAGCGGGTAGTCGTACCGGCTCGTCGCGCCGGGGGCATACGGGCGGCGGCAGTAGAGCTTGAGGCCGGGCGTCGCGACGGGCACGGCGAAGCCGAGTGCGAAGTCGCGGTCCTCCGGTGTCAGCGGCTTGATGCAGGACACGAAGATCTCGTCCGCCACCGGGCCACCGGTCGCCAGCATCTGCGCGCCGCGGACGACGATGCCGTCGTCGCGCTCCTCCGCGACGCCTACCTGGATGAGGTCGCCCTCCCAGGCCGACGCGGTGCTGATGCGCGAGACCTGCGGCGGGATGATGGCGTAAGACACGTACAGGCTCTCCCGCAGCATCCGCTCGTAGTACGCCGTGACGCTGCCACTCAGGTCGCGCTCGTCGGTGCGGAACGCCTCCGGGTGCGCGGCGAACGCCGCGACGAAAGAGCCGACGTGGTCGGGGCTGCGGCCCACCCAGCCGTGCGTGTGCCGCGCCCACGTCTCGATCGCCTTCCGCCGTGCCACGAGCTGCTCGTGGCTGCGCGGGATCGAGTAGACGAGGTTGGCCTGGCCGCCGATCTCCTCGGCGTCGTAGGTCATCCCGTTCGCCGGGTCGGCGGC
>JAFMQP010000003.1 GCA_017354575.1 Acidothermales bacterium
GCTCCGTCCGTACGACGCCCGACATCTCGGAAACGTGAGACACGAGTGCTGGACAGGCCTGCGCCGGGGGTTTGCACCACCGCCGGAAGGGTCGTCGGTTCGGAAGGTCGGCTACGTGTCCGTGTGGTCGCCGACTCCCCGGGCACCGCTCCAAAGGCTCGACGCGACGAGGGGCTCGTCGGTGGCTCGGGCATCAGGTGAAGCGCACGGTGGAGTAACGGGCGGGGAGCGGGAGGGTCTCGCCGAGATCGAGTGTGAACGACTGGCTGTGCGCGTCGCTGTTGATGAGATCACCGGTGAGAGTCACGCGTTGCTGCCGGGCGTCGGCGTGCACGGCGAGTTGGCGGCCCTGGAAGCGGAGGTTGGTGAGGCCGCCCGCGGTGGCGGGGAGCAGGACGAAACTCGGCACGCCGCCGTCCATCCGGTATCCGTTGTTCATCCAGACGGCGTCGATGACGTTCGCCACCCCGAAGAGGCTCGGGCGTTGGCCCGCGCCGAATATTCCGTCCTGCTCGTCCCACTGGTACCGCTCGGCGAACATGTGGGTGCTGACAGTTCCGAGGAGGATTGCGTTGGACAGCGTGGTTGCGCGTTCGGTGTGGCCCCGGTCGAGTAGGCCGTAGATGGTGTAGCTCGTGATGCCGTAGCGGACGTCGTTGGTGTCGAAACCGAAGCCTGCGAGTGGTTTGACCGGGTCGTACAGGCTGTCGAAGCGTTGCAGGAGCCCGGTGCTGTGTGTGGCGTCGACGGTACGGACGTGCAGGGCCGGCGTGGCGGACATGACGTTGCCGGCCGCTGAGACGTCCTTGACAGGGTCGTAGACCTGCGGCGGCTGGGCGTCCGGCGTCTTCCAGAACCAACCGAGCATGTCTGTATTGAGGGCGGTGTAGCGGCTGGACCAGAAGGTTGCGTCGTCGTCGAGGCGGAGCCGCCGGGCGATCGCGATCGCGTAGTCGGTGTCGATGAGGGCGTGAGCGACGAACGGCAGGTCCTTGTTGTTGGCGTTGGTGTCGCCGCTGTATTTCGGGTGGTCCTGCTTGTAGACCAGCAGCCGGCGCAGGCTCGGATAGATTGCGGCCAGCCGCCGGTCGTCGCCGGTAAGGCAAGTCAGCGCCCAGGCGGTTTGTGCCTCGCGGGCGGGCAGGAACTCACCGGGCAGCAGACCGGTGTCGTCGACGAGGCTCAGCAGCCCTTCGAGCGCGTCCCAGGCGGTGTCGGCGTCGAGGTATGCCAGGAACTGGATGCCGATCTCGCTGTCCCACGATGCCGACGCGTGTGCTCCCGCCGGCCCGTGCAGGTACAGCGCGGGCTTACCGGTGGCGAGTAGTGCGTGGGTCTGGCCGATCTCCGGCTGTGGGGGAAGGACGGAGTGGGCGAGGAAGACCCAGGCCCGGTAGTACATAGCGCGGATCTGACCTGGGTCGACGTTGTCGGCGGCGACAGCCTGGAGGCTGAAGTCGATCGGGTGTGGGACGACGGCGAGTAGCGCGTCGATGTGCTGGCGGGTCGCCGTGGTGATTTGCGCGCGGTCGGCGGAGCGGGCGTCGACAGCGCGGCGGGCGGCCGTATCGCCGGGTTCAGTACTGACCGCTAGGCCGACCCCGATCTGGGTGCGTAGTGGCCCGGAGCCATACGCCGGCAGGGTCACCTGCCAGAACCCGCTATGCGCCGGGAGGTCGCCGTCGAGCACGGGGCCGCCGCAGGACCAGGAGTCGCGGTCGGCGTAGAACCGGGGTGCTCCGATAGCCGAAGGCAGCGCGACGCTATAGGTCAGTTCGGGCAAGGTGAACGTCAGCGTCCGGGTGGCGGCGTCGTAGGACGGCGCGCCGAAATACTGTCCGGACAGAAGGATCCGGCCGGCGAGGTTCTTGCCGGTCACCTCGACGCAACGGGTCAGTGAATCGTTGCTGGCGAAGAAGTCGGTGCCGGTGATCGACGGTCCACTGGAGTAGCCGGCCTCGAACGGCAGCTGGTGCGGATACCAGGTGGTACTGAGGTCCGCGGCCTGTTCCAGCCACGGCTTGGTGCGTGCCTGCAGCACAACCGAGTCGAAGCTCGCGGTGGTCTGGAAGCCGTTGACGAACAGCCGGATCGACAGCCGTTGTACCCCGGTCCAGCCGGTGATCTGCTGAAGGTCGTAGCTGAAGATCCCAAGCTCGGTGCTGTTGTTCTGCACGATCGTGTCGACCGCTTGGCCGGTGTTGACCTTGACGGCCCAGTACTGGCCGACACTGTCCACCTTGACCTTGAGGATGGGGTACTTGTCGAGATCCACGGTGACGGTCCGAGTGACGTAGCCGTACCAGGTTCCCGTCGTGTTGGGGCAGGTCAGCTGGAGGCGTCCATCGGAGACACTCGTCGCCGCCGCGGCCGACCGCGTCCATCCGGGATCGAGGGAGTCGAAGTCGTCCTCGAAGACGGCCGGCACGGTCGGGACAGACTGCAGCCGGACCTCGTCCACCGATATCGAGGAACCCTCGCCGATGACCTGCAACCGCACGGTCAGCGCGACCGTACCCTGCCACGACGTCGACGCCGCGACGTCGTAGAAGAACACCCCCGCGGCGGACGTAGCGTCCTGGACGGTGACCACGGCGCCTGCTGCGTCCACCAGGCTCAGCGACCATCGCCCCGTCACCTGGGGAACGTTGATGCGCAGCAACGGGAACCGGTCCAGATCCACTGTGGCCGCACGGCTCGCGTACGCCTCCCCCGGTGCGACGCTGGTCAGCTTCAAGACCGACCCGGAGGCCGTCATGGTGAGACTCCCGGTATCGGTCCAGTCCGCCGACCGGGTACAGCCGTCGACGAAACCAACCTCGGCCTCACCGTAGCCCGGGGCCTCGCCTGATGGCCGGACGTTGACCATCAGCAGGTCGTCGAGTCGGGTCGCACCGTCATGCGCGTAGTAAGCCACGTTCAACGGCACATCAGGCCGATTGCTTTGTTCGACCGGACTGCTCGTCGCCAACACATCGTACGGGTTGACCACGATCCGGCTGCCCGACTGGCTCAGCCACCGCGGCTGCACGGCACTGTCGTCCGCCAGATCGTCGGCCCGAAGCGGAGCCGGCTGCGCAGGCGACGCCAAAGGTGGAGCCGCACCCGCCCTCGATGCCACACCCGGCACGAAGGTCGCAGCGACCCCCGCGCCCATGGTGGCCAGCACGGTCCGTCGAGTTACCGGACGTGACAACGTCGGACTCCTTGCTCGAACGGCACTTCCGCAGGCCTGTTCCGGCGAAATCGATCAACAGGTACGGATCACACTTGCCGTGACCAAGTAGGCAGTCAAGTTCAGCGATCGACTGTTCACGGGCACGTCACCCGACCGGCATTCCCGGTACACAGCCCGCCCATTCACGACACCGCCAGGGTGCCGCGACACCTGTACCGGCGACTCGCCGGCACACACACGTGCGGCCACGGTTGACCCGAAGGCAATTCGCTCGCCGTAACGACGACCCGGCCATAGGCTGCCGTGGTGACCTGGATCGCACCCGACGTCGCGCGCCCGGACGACTACCCTGCAGGCCGTGACAAACCGGAGCAGGAGATGCTCCGCGACTGGCTCGACTGGCACCGGTCCACCTTGCTGCGCAAGTGCGCGGGCCTGGATGCCACACAGCTGGCCAGCCGCGCCGTGCCGCCGTCGAACCTTTCCCTGCTCGGCCTGGTCCGGCACATGAGCGACACCGAGCGCGGGTGGGCCAGGCAGGCCCGTCGGGGCGAGCAGGTACCAGACATGTACTACCGCCCGGATGCGCCGGATGCGGACTTCGAAGAGGCGGACCCGGCCAGCGCCGAGGACGACTTCGAGCGCTACCGGGCGGAGTGCCGGGCCGTCGACGCCGCCTTGGAACGCGCGAAGCTGGACGACACATTCACGTTCCGGGACAAGACCATCTCGGTGCGGTGGATGTGGCAGCACCTCGTCGAGGAGTACGCGCGGCACAACGGACACGCGGACCTGCTCCGCGAGGTCCTCGACGGCTCGACCGGCCTCTGAGCCGAGGGCACTTCCACACCCTCCTGGTGGCGAGTGTCCCGCGCGGACGGCGACATCCGCGACGGGCCCACAGCTGTCAGTTCGCGGCCGGCGCAGCACGTTGACCCGATGCGGTTCGGTCGGCGGGGGCCGCGGCGACTACCGGTTCCCCGTCAGAACGCCCTTACCAGGCAATATGTCCCGGCGATTCGGCGAGACGATCCGGCACGTTAGCGTAGGTCCTCCTGGACGGTGTTAGGAGGGAGACGAGTATGCGTCGCCGACTGCGTCGGCTCAGCAGTGACCCGTGGCTGGTCAAGAAACTTGCGACACTGGGTGCCGTCGTTCTGGTCATGGGAGGGCTGGCCGGCGCCTTGGTCGCGTACACGGGGTCTGGCGACGAACAGACGCCGCGCCAGGCAGTGCGAGGCGCCTACGGTACGACGACGTCGGCCAAGTCCGTCGAGATCACGTTCACGCAGAAGGTTCAGCGTGCACCCACGTTGGGACAAGCCGGCGCAAGCCAGTCGACGACCGGCACCGCGCAGCTCGATTACGCCAACAACGCTTCCTCCGTCACGGTGCGCTCGGCCGGCGGCGGACCAAGCCGCACGGTGACCGTCGGCGGCACGCTGTATCAGCCCGTCCCGAAGGAACAGCGCAAACAGATCCCAGGACACAAGCCCTGGGTCAAGGTCGATCGGCAACAGCTTGCCAAGGCGCAGTACGGGCCCAAGGCAGGCAAGGTCGCCGACACCCCTAGCGATCCGATCCAGATGCTGATCTATCTGCGTGGTGTCACCTGGGCGAAGAGTGCCAATCCTGGGCACTACACCGCCAAGGTCAACCTCAAGAAGGCGGTACAGGGACGCGATCCCGAAACGCGAGCACAGGCCATGCAGCTCGAACAGCAGACCGGTAAGCAGACTCTCCCCATGCGGATCATCCTCGACAAGCACAAGCGGGTCCAGAGTCTCGAGACCACCTTCAGTGCCCCGTCATCAGCGGGACAGACCCAGTCGCCACCACAGCGCGTCACGCTCAGTGAGCTGTTCCACAGTTACGGGACGCCAGTCGACGCGAAGGCTCCGGCGGCGAATCAGACCGCCGATATCACCAAGCAGGTCATCCAGCAGCAGCAGCAGCAACAACAACAACAACAGCAGCAGCAAATCCCGCAGCAGCCACAACCGAACCGCCCGCCTGGTTGAGCGGCCCGCTCGTTGTAGCTTCAGAGCCGGGTCCGCTGCGGCGACGAAGCGTGCGGGCATCGGAAGCCGTCACGCGTACGCATCCCGGAACCGTTCCCGCAGCTTGTACTTGAGCACCTTGCCGCCTACCGTCTCGGGCAGCTCGTCGACGATGATGACGCTCTTCGGCGCCTCGAAACCCGCCAGCCGTTCGCGGCAGAAAGCCAGCACGTCCTGCTCGCTCGGTGCATCCGCCTCGGGGACGACGACCGCGGTCACCGCCTCGCCCCAACGCGTGTGCGGCAACCCGACCACGGCGGCCTTCGCCACCGCGGGATGTTGGACCAGGACGGACTCGACGCGCAGGCTGGAGACGTTCTCGCCGCCCGACTTCACGATGTCCTTGTAGCGGTCGACCATGATGCGCAGGCCCTGGTCGTCGTAGACGCAGCTGTCACCGGAGTGGAACCAGCCGTGCCTGAACGCCTCCCGCGTCGCCTGCTCGTCGCGGTAGTAGCCCGCGGTCACGACCGGCGAACGGTACACCGCCTCGCCCGGTACGCCCGGTCGGTCGCCGAGCATCTCTCCCGACTCGTCCATCACGGTGGATGCCAGCAACGGGTTCGGGACGCCGACATAGTTGTGCTCGGGTGCCGTGCGTCGGTACGCGTCCGGCCACTTGTCCGGCCAGAAGCGGTGGCACGAGATCGCCTCCGTCTGGCCGAAGATCTCCGTCGCGACGAGCTGCTCGCCGCACAGCTGCTTCAACGTCGCGAGCGTCCCCGGCGGTAGCGCCGCCCAGCCGTAGACGATGACCGCCAGACTGCGCGGGTCGTACGCGTGCCGGTTCGCGAGCAGCGTGTCCGCGAGCGCGTTCACCATCGCCGGCGAGCCGCCCCACAACGCGGTGACGCCCTCCCTGCTGATCGCCTCCGCTATCGCGTCCGGCGCCGGGCGGCGGCCGATCAGCAGCGTCCCGCCTGACAGGAACGCGGGGAAGGTGAAGATCTGGTCGGCGACGTGGTAGATCACCGGCAGGAACGTCGCCAGCTTGAGGTCGCACTCCAGCCGGATGCCGCGCGTCAGCGTCAGCGCGAAGCTGTATGCCGCGTAGTAGCTCGAGTGGTGCGAGGTCATCGCACCCTTCGGCATCGCCGTCGTGCCCGAGGTGTACAGGATCTCCCAGATGTCGTCGCCGTGGACGACGACGTCGGGCTCGGTGGTCGGCCGGTCGCCGACGAGGTCGGCGAACGCCGTGCCGCCGTCGACGACGCCTTCGCCCAGCGGGATCACCATGCCGGGCTGCAGTCCGGCATCCAGGAACGGTTTCCGCGCACGTTCCCACAGCTCCGCGTCGACCACCGCGAATCCCGGCGACGTCCGCTCGATCAGGTGCGCCACGACGTCCGGCGCCAGCGACGGGTTCACCGGTACGCACACGAGCCCCGCCTTGGCGATGCCGATCTTGGTGAGGTACGCCTCGACGGAGTTCTCGCAGAACATCAGCACGCGGTCGCCCCGGTGCAGCCCGCTGTCGAGCAGCGCGTGCGCGACGCGGTTCGCGAGCTCGTCCGCCTGCCGGTACGTCAGCCGCTCGTGCTCGGGATACGCGTACGCGCCGGTAGCGCCGACGACCGCCTCCTTGTCCGGATAGCTCCAGGTGAGACGTTCCAGGACGTCTCCGACGCTGGTGCGCTCCCAGCGGTTGGTCGGACGACGGCCGGTCAGGCTGGTGACGTCCACGGTCATGGCGTGTCCTCGACGTTGTGAACCGCGATTCACCAGATGGTACGGGCGGACCATTGAAATGTGAAGATGCGCTTCCGGGCGTAGTGAATCGCGGCTAACATCGGTGGTCATGCCCGTGCTGAGGTCGATGCTGGACACGTCCGACGAGACGTACCGGCAAAACCGCGACGCGCAGCTCACCGCGCTCGCCGATCTGGAGGAACAGCTCGACCTCGCCCGCGCGGGCGGAGGGCGGAAGTACGTCGACCGGCACAGGGCACGCGGCCGGCTACCGGTCCGCGAACGCGTCGAGCTGCTCGTCGACAGGGACGCACCGTTCCTCGAACTGTCCGCGCTCGCGGCGTGGGGCACCGAGTTCACGGTCGGTGCGAGCGTCGTCACCGGGGTAGGCGTGGTGTCTGGCGTCGAGTGCGTCGTCATCGCGCACGACCCCACCGTCCGCGGTGGCGCGATGAACCCGTACTCGCTGCGCAAGACGTTGCGCGCGCTGGAGATCGCGCGGACGAACCGGTTGCCCGTGATCAACCTGGTGGAGTCCGGCGGCGCCGACCTGCCCACGCAGTCCGACCTGTTCGTGCACGCGGGAAAGATCTTCCACGACCTCACCGAGCTCTCCGGCATGGGCATCCCGACCGTCGCTCTCGTGTTCGGCAACTCGACCGCGGGCGGCGCGTACGTGCCGGGCATGTGCGACTACGCGGTGCTGGTCGACGGCCAGGCGAAGGTGTTCCTCGGCGGCCCGCCGTTGGTGAAGATGGCGACCGGAGAGGACGCCGACGACGAGGACCTCGGCGGTGCGGCGATGCACTCGCGGGTGTCCGGGCTCTCCGACCACTTCGCCGTCGACGAGGCCGACTGCGTCAGGATCGGCCGGCAGATCGTCGCGGAGCTGAACTGGCGCAAGCACGGCCCCCGCCCGAGCATGCCGGCCGACGAACCGCTGTACGACCCCGACGAGCTGCTCGGCATCGCGTCCGCGGACTTCCGGGTGCCGTTCGACCCGCGGGAGGTGCTCGCCCGGGTCGTCGACGGATCCAGGTTCGGTGAGTACAAGTCGCTGTACGGCACCAGCCTGGTCACCGGGTGGGCGTCCGTCCACGGATTCCCCGTCGGCATCCTGGCGAACGCACGCGGCGTGCTGTTCAGCGAGGAGGCCAAGAAGGCGGCGGAGTTCATCATGCTCGCCAACCAGTCCGACACCCCGCTGGTCTTCCTGCAGAACACCACCGGATACATGGTCGGCAAGAGCTACGAGCAGGGCGGCATCATCAAGGACGGCGCCAAGATGATCAACGCCGTCACCAACAGCACGGTGCCGCACATCACGCTCAACATCGGTGCGTCGTTCGGCGCGGGCAACTACGGGATGTCGGGTCGCGCGTACGACCCTCGCTTCATGTTCGCGTGGGTGAACGCGAAGCTCGCCGTGATGGGCGCGGGACAGCTCGCCGGCGTGCTGTCCATCGTCGGCAGGCAGGCGGCGGCGGCCGGTGGCCGGGAGTTCGACGAGGCTGCTGACGCCGCACGTCGCCGCGCGGTCGAAGAGCAGATCGAACACGAGTCGCACGCGTTCTTCGTCACCGCGCGCCTCTACGACGACGGCGTCATCGACCCGAGGCACACCAGGACCGTGCTCGGCGTCGCGCTCTCGGCCGCACACTCGCGGCGCGTCGAGGGCCGGCGCGGCTACGGCGTGTTCCGGATGTGAGGCGGCCATGAACACTGCAGCGCGGGCGATCCGCAAGCTCTTGGTCGCGAACCGCGGCGAGATCGCGTCGCGCGTGCTGCGCACGGCGCGGGCGATGGGCATCGACACGGTCGCGGTGTTCTCCGACGCCGACGCGGACGCACCGTTCGTCACGGCGGCGGACGAGTCCGTGCGGCTGCCGGGAGAGACACCCGCCGACACGTACCTCGACGTCGAGCGCGTCGTGGCCGCGGCGGTGCGGACGGGCGCCGACGCCGTGCACCCCGGTTACGGATTCCTCTCTGAGAACGCGGCGTTCGCGCGCGCCAGTGCCGACGCGGGTGTGGTCTTCGTCGGCCCGTCGCCTTCCGTCGTCGAGCAGATGGGCTCGAAGGTCGCCGCCAAGCGGCTGCTCGGGGAGGCCGGCGTGCCCGTGCTGCCGAGTGTCACGGTCGACGTCGTCGACGACGCGCTGGTCGCCGCGGTCGAACGCGACGTCGGGTTCCCCGTCCTGGTGAAGGCGTCGTTCGGCGGCGGCGGTCGCGGCATGCGCGTGGTGCGTACGGCAGCCGAGCTGCCCGACGCGGTCGCCGCCGCGCAGCGGGAGGCGGCGTCGGCGTTCGGCGACGGCACGGTCTTCGTCGAGCGGTACCTCGACGCGCCGCGGCACGTCGAGGTGCAGATCTTCGGTGACGTGCACGGCAACGTGGTGTACCTGTTCGAGCGCGAGTGCTCGATCCAGCGCCGGTACCAGAAGATCGTCGAGGAGGCACCGTCTCCGGCCGTCGACGAAACGCTGCGAGAGGCGCTCGGCGCAGCAGCCGTCGCCGCCGGCAAGGCGATCGGGTACGTCGGCGCGGGCACGGTCGAGTTCGTGCTCGACGCTGACGGTGGGTTCTACTTCCTCGAGGTGAACACCCGGCTGCAGGTCGAGCATCCGGTCACCGAGATGGTCACCGGCCTCGACCTGGTGCGTCTGCAGCTGCTCGTCGCCGCGGGCGAGCCACTGCCCGCCGAGGCGCTGTCGGCGTCCGTAGCCGGCCACGCGGTGGAGGCGCGGCTGTACGCGGAGGACGTCGCGGCGGGCTTCCTGCCCGCGACCGGCACGCTGCACCGGTTCACCGTGCCGGAGCTGCCCGGGGTGCGCGTGGACGCCGGCGTCACCGACGGTTCCGTCGTCGGCGTGCACTACGACCCGATGCTCGCGAAGGTCGTCGGGTACGGGCCGACGCGGGCGGACGCGTGCGGCGTGCTGGCAAGGGCGCTCGCCGAGTGCAGGGTGCACGGCGTGGTCACCAACCGCGACCTGCTGGTCGGCATCCTGCGCGAACCCGGGTTCCTCGCCGGCGACATCGACACCGGATACCTGAACCGGCACGACCCGCGGGAGCTCGCGGAGTCGGCGCGCGACCCGGACGCGGACACCGTGCACGCCGCCGCCGCCGCGCTCGCCGGGCAGGCCGAACGTCGTGCCGCCGCGCCGGTGCTGGCCACTGTTCCGTCCGGCTGGCGCAACGTGCCCAGCTCCCCGCAACGGGTCGCGTTCGAGCTGGACGGCGAGCGGCTCGACGTCACCTACGTCACGGGTCCCCCGGTCGAGGTGACGGTCGCGGGTGTGCCGCTTCGCGCCGTCGTCGTACGCGAGGCGACGGCCGAACGCGTCGACCTCGAGGTCGATAGCGTGCGCCGTTCGGTCGAGGTGCACCGGGTCGGCGAGACCTGGTACGTGGACAGCGGGATGGGCCACAGCACACTGGTCGAGGTGCCGAGGTTCCCCGAACCCGGCTCGCTCGCCGCGCCGGGGTCGTTGCTCGCGCCGATGCCAGGGACCGTCGTCCGGGTCGCCGTCGAGGCCGGCCAGCACGTCCTCGCCGGTGCGCCGATGGTCGTGCTCGAGGCGATGAAGATGGAGCACGGCGTACACGCGCCGCACGACGGTGTCGTCACCGAGGTCGGCGTCACCGTCGGCGAGGCGGTCGACGTCGGCGTCGTGCTCGCCGTGGTGGAGGCGGACGCATGAGTGCTGCCTCGTGCACTGCCGCCCGCAGCCGGCCGCCTTCGACCTGTGCCCACGGAAGTGCGCGGCCGTGCGCGGGGGTGGACGCATGAGTGCGGTCAGGTACGAGCTGGACGGGCCGGTCGCCTGGCTCACGATCAACCGCCCCGACGCGCGCAACGCGCTCAACGCCGAGGTGCGCGAGGGGCTTTTCGGCGGCACGCGCAGGTTCAACGAGGACGCCGACGCGAAGGTGCTCGTGCTCACCGGCGCGGGCGACAAGGCGTTCTGCGCCGGTGGCGACCTGAAGGAGATGGCGGCCACGACGTTGCGCGTGCCGCCGCCGGACTTCGCGCCGCAGTTCGGGCGCAACATCGAGGTCGAGAAGCCCACCATCGCCGCGGTGAACGGCGTCGCGTACGCCGGCGGGTTCCTGCTCGCGCAGAGCTGCGACCTCTGCGTCGCCGCGGACTCCGCACGGTTCGCCGTAACCGAGGTCAAGGTGGGCCGTGGCGCGCCATGGGCCGCTCCGCTGCCGTGGCTGGTGCCGCCGCGGATCGCGATGCAGCTGCTGCTCACCGGCGACCCGATCGACGCCGACCGCGCGTACCAGGTCGGCCTGGTCAACGAGGTGGTGCCGGCGGCGGAGCTGCACGACGCGACGCAGCGACTCGCCGAGCGCATCGCGGCGAACGCGCCCCTGTCCGTCGGTGCCGGCAAGCGCACGGTGCAGCTGATCGCCGAGCATCCGCTGGCCGACGCGTACGAGGAGGCGGAGCGCATCTGGCGTCCGGTCTACCTCAGTGAGGATGCTCAGGAGGGGCCCGCGGCGTTCCGGGACAAGCGCCCGCCCGAGTGGAAAGGACGCTGATGCCGGTACCGCTCGTCGACCTGCTCGCCGACCTCGCCGCGGAGACCGAGGTGCTCGACGCGATCCTCGCCGACCTGCCCGCCGACGGTTACGAGCGTCCCACGCCCGCGGTCGGCTGGGCCGTCCGCGACCAGGTGAGCCATCTCGCCTACTTCGACGAGACGGCGACGCTCGCGGCGGAGGACCCGGACCGGTTCCGCGCCGAGGCGGCGGAGCTGATGGTGCTCGGCGACGCGTTCCCCGACGTGGTCGCCGCGCGGCACCGCCGGCTCTCCGCGCCCGAGCTGCTCGACTGGTTCCGCGGTGCCCGCAAGCGCCTGCTCGACGTGTTCGGCGTCGTCGACCCGAAGACGCGCGTGCCCTGGTACGGACCCGACATGAGCATCGCCAGCTCCGTCACCGCGCGCCTGATGGAGACCTGGGCACACGGACAGGACGTCGCGGACGCCCTCGGCGTGCGGCGCGAGCCGACCCACCGGCTCAGGCACGTGGCACACCTCGGCGTCCGTACCTTCGGCTTCACGTTCCGGTTGCACGGGCGCGAGGTGCCGACCGGTCCGGTGCGCGTCGAGCTCACCGCGCCGGACGGCGGCGTCTGGGGGTGGGGGCCCGAGGACGCGCGTGACGCCGTACGCGGCACCGCACTCGACTTCTGCCTCGCCGTCACGCAACGCCGTCACCTCGACGACCTGTCGCTCGATATCGTCGGCCCGGTCGCGACGGAGTGGATGTCGATCGCGCAGGCGTACGCCGGCGCCCCGGGCCCTGGCCGGGCGTCCATGGGTCGAGGTGCGTGACGATGGCGCGTCCTGTCCGCATCGCCAACTGCTCCGGCTTCTACGGCGACCGCGTGGCCGCCGCGAGGGAGATGGTCGACGGCGGCCCAATCGACGTGCTCACCGGCGACTACCTCGCCGAGCTGACCATGCTGATCCTCTGGAAGGCGCGGCAGAAGGACCCGTCCGCGGGATACGCGAAGACGTTCCTCACCCAGATGGAGCAGGTGCTCGGCAGCTGTCTCGACAGGGGCGTCAGGGTCGTCGCCAACGCGGGCGGGCTCAACCCGGCGGGTCTCGCCGAGCGTCTGGCCGAGCTCGCGGAGAACCTCGGTCTCGCGCCGCGGGTCGCGTACGTCACCGGCGACGACCTCACCGGACGCATCGACGAGCTGCTCGCAGCCGATATCCCGCTCGCCCATCTCGACACCGGCGAGCGGCTCGCCGACGCCGGCGTCGAGCCGGTCACCGCCAACGCCTACCTCGGCGGCTGGGGCATCGCGCAGGCGCTCGGCGCGGGCGCAGACGTCGTGGTGTGCGGGCGGGTGACCGACGCCTCGCTCGTGGTCGGCCCGGCGGCATGGTGGCACGGCTGGACGCGCACGGACCACGACGCGCTCGCCGGCGCCGTCGTCGCCGGCCACGTGATCGAGTGCGGGCCGCAGGCGACCGGCGGCAACTACTCGTGGCTGGACGAGATCACGGACCGCCGTTATCCCGGGTTCCCGATCGCCGACGTCGAGGCGGACGGCAGCAGCGTGATCACGAAACATCCCGGCACCGGTGGGCTGGTGTCCACGGGCACCGTCACCGCGCAGCTGTTGTACGAGATCGCCGAGCCCGCGTACGTGAACCCCGACGTGGTCGCGCGCTTCGACACCATCCGGCTGGAACAGCTGGCGCCGGACCGCGTGCGCGTGAGTGGCACGGAGGGCAGTCCGCCGCCGGACACCCTCAAGGTCGCGCTCAACCACATCGGCGGCTACCGCAACACGATGACCCTCGTGCTCACCGGCCTCGACGTCGAGGCGAAGGCCGCGTGGGCCGAGCAGCAGCTGTTCGACATCCTCGGCGGCAGGGAACGGTTCGCCGAGGTCGACGTCCGGCTGCTCCGCTTCGACCGAGAGGACGCACCGACCAACGAGCAGGCGACTGCACACCTGCGCGTCACGGTCAAGGACCCGGACCCCGTCAAGGTGGGGCGTGCGTTCTCCAACGCGACGATGGAGCTTGCGCTCGGTGGGTACGCGGGCTTCCACACCACCACACCGCCGAGCGCGGAGAGCGCGTACGGCGTGTACTGGCCGGCGCTCGTGCCCGCGTCCGCGGTGACGCATCGGGTCGTCCTGCCCGACGGCACCAGCCGCGTCGTCGAGCACGGTCCCACCGGTCCTGTGCCCGCCTACGTGCCGTCCGCCGCGGAGCCGCGGGCGGCGGAGGATACGTGCCGGCTGCCGCTCGGCACGGTGTGTGCGGCGCGGTCCGGTGACAAGGGCGGCAACGCCAACGTCGGCCTGTGGACGCGGGACCCGGCGGCGTACGCCTGGCTGCGCGACTACCTGACGGTCGACCGGTTCAGGTGCCTGTTGCCCGAGGCGGCCGGGCTCGACGTGCACCGGTACGAGCTGCCGAACCTGTGCGCCCTCAACTTCGTCGTCGTCGGGCTGCTGGGCAGCGGCGTCGCGGCATCGACCCGGCCGGACCCGCAGGCGAAGGGTCTCGGCGAATACCTGCGTTCCCGGTTCGTGGACGTCCCGAGGAGTCTGTCATGAGCGATCCAGTCACGGCCGCGGCCGGCATCACCGTGCGCGACGTGTTCCGGCGCGCGTTCCGCATCTACGCCGACCGCGTCGCCGTCACCGAGGCGGACGGCCGCCGCCTCACGTACGCCGAGCTCGGAGACCGGTCCGGCAGGTTTGCCGCCGCGTTGTACGGCCTCGGCATCCGCAAGGGCGACCGGGTCGCCGTGCTCTCCGAGACGCGCGCAGAGTACGTGGAGACCTACGCCGCGCTCGCGTCGCTCGGCGCCACGGTGCTCACCCTTAACATCCGGCTGCACCCGGACGAGCTCGCGTACTGCGTCGAGTCGGGCGGACCGGTCGCGTTGTTGTGTTCGGGCCCGCTCACCGGTGCGGTGCGGGAGTTCCGCGACCGCGCGAAGACCGTCGAGCACTGGGTCTGCTACGACGAGCCGCCCGAGGGGTTCAGGGGATACACCGCGCTCCTCGACGCGGAGCACGCACCCGCGCCCGACGTGGAGATCGCCGCGTCGGACGTCCACAACGTGCTGTACACGAGCGGCACGACTGGGCGTCCGAAGGGCGCGATGGTCAGCCACAGCGCTGCCGCGACACGCGGCCTGCGGCTCGCTCAGTGGTTCGGGCTCACCGCCGACGACGGGTTCATCGGGTGGCTGCCGTTGTTCCACTGCGGCGGCGACGAGTCGCTGTACGCGACGATGCACACGGGCGGCACGTTCGGCGCCCTCCGCAGGGCGGACGCGGAGACGATGTTCCGGATGATCGAGCGTGACCTGCTGAGCTGGACCCTGTTGCTGCCCGGCGTCATCACCGATTTCCTGCACCACCCCAGGCGCACCGAGTACGACCTGTCCAGCTTCCGGTTCGCCATCGGCTACGCGAACATGATGCCGCATGTTGTGGAGCGGCTCACCTCGGCGTGCGACGTCGACTTCTACGACGCGTTCGGGCAGACCGAGTCGAGTTACCTGCTCGCGCACGGCGTCGTCCGCCCGGGCACCACGCCGACGTTGCGCAAGACGCCGAGCCCGCTGCTCGACGTGCGTCTCGTCGACATCCACATGAACGAGGTGCCCGTCGGGCAACCGGGCGAGTGCGTCGTGCGCGGTCCCGGTGTGATGTCCGGCTACCTGGACGATCCCGACGCCACCGCGGAGGTGTTCGCGGGCGGGTGGCTGCACACCGGCGACGTCCTGGTGCGGCACGACGACGGCACGCTGTCGTTCGTCGACCGCAAGAAGTACCTGGTGAAGACCGGCGGCGAGAACGTGTACCCCGCCGAGGTCGAGCAGGTGATCGCCGAACACGACGGCGTCCAGGAGGTGTGCGTCTTCGGCGTGCCCGACCAGCGCTGGGGTGAGGTGGTCAAGGCGGCGGTAGTGCTGAGGCCCGGCGCCGACCTCACCGCCGCGGACGTCGTCGCATGGTGCAGGGAGCGCCTCGCCGGCTACAAGCGACCGCGGTACGTGCAGTTCCTGGCCGCCGAGGACCTGCCGCGCAGCACGACGGGAAAGCTGCAACGCCACGAGCTCGCGAAGGTCCCGGTGCGTCCGGAGGAGGCGGTATGACCGTCCTCGTTGAGGACGTCGGCTGCGTGCGCGTACTCACGATCGACAGGCAGGACCGGCGTAACGCGCTGAGCCCGGCGACCGCGGACGCGTTGCGGGGCGGGATCGAGCGTGCGGAGTCGGACGGTACAGGTGCCGTGGTCCTCACCGGTGCCGGCGGCCACTTCTCCGCGGGAGGCGACGCGGACGCGATCCTCGGCGTGGCCGCCGACGCCGACGACGGTGCACCGACCGCCCTGATGCGGACGTTCCACCGGTTGGTCGAGACCGTCTGGAACTCGCCGCTGCCCGTCGTCGCCGCCGTGTCCGGCGTCGCGTTCGGCGGCGCGTTCAACCTGGCCCTCGCGTGCGACCTGGTCTTCTGCTCCGCGGACGCGAGGTTCTGTCAGGTGTTCCTTCGCCGGGGCGTCGTCCCCGACGTGGGGGGCGCGTACCTGTTGCCGCGCCTGGTCGGTATGCAGCGCGCGAAGGAACTGATGCTGCTCGCGCCCGAGATCGACGCGGCACGCGCGTACCGGCTGGGCCTGGTGAACGAGGTGCTGCCGGACGCGCCGACGACGCGGAGCCGCGCCGTCGAGATCGCCGCCCTGCTCGCCGACGGGCCGCGGTCCGCGATCGCGGCGACCAAGCGGATGGTCAACACGGGCACGGCCGGCAGCCTCCACGACGCGCTGCAACTGGAGGCGGTCAGCCAGGCGGCGGCGTTGCGCACCGAAGCGGCGCGCGACGGGTTCGCGCCTTTCCTCGAGTCACGCTGAGGGAGATCCATGGACTTCACAGAGACCGAGGAACATGCGGCGTTACGTGAGGCCGTCGGTGCCGTCGCGGCGTCGTTCGGCCCCGGGTACTACACGCGCAAGGCCGAGAGCAGGGAGCCGACGACCGAGTTGTGGCAGGCGCTCGGCAAGCAGGGGTTCATCGGTGTCAACGTGCCCGAGGCGTACGGCGGCGGTGGCGGCGGCCTCGTCGAGCTGGGGATCGTGTGCGAGGCGACGGCGGCGCAGGGTTGCCCCTTGCTGTTGCTGCTCGTGTCGAGCGCGATCAGCGCTGGCATGCTCGCGGCGTACGGCACCGACACGCAGCGGGAGCGGTGGCTGCCGCGGCTCGCGAGTGGCGAGGGCAAGGTCGTCTTCGCGATCACCGAGCCGGACGCGGGTTCCAACACGCACCGGCTGTCCACCACGGCGACGAAGGACGGCGGCGCGTACGTGCTCCGCGGTCAGAAGTACTACATCTCCGGGGTCGACGAGGCCGACGCCGCACTCGTCGTGACCCGCACCGGCACGGACGAGAACGGCGCGGCGAGGCTGTCGCTGTTCCTCGTCGACACCGACGCACCTGGCTTGTCCGCCCGGCACCTGCCCGTCTCGGTACCGATCCCGGAACGTCAGTTCACGCTGTACTTCGACGACGTACGCGTCGGCGCCGACCGGTTGATCGGCGCCGAGGGCGAGGGCATGCGGCAGGTGTTCCACGGGCTCAATCCGGAACGTGTCACCGGTGCGGCGACGGCCGTCGGCCTGGGCCGGTTCGCGCTCGCGAAGACCGCCGCGTACACGTCGGTGCGTACTGTGTGGGACCAGCCGATCGGCGGCCACCAGGGCCTCTCGCACGTGCTCGCCGCGGCGAAGATAGACGTCGAGCTCGCGGCACTGATGACGACGAAGGCGGCCTGGTTGCACGACCGCGGCGTGCCCGCGGGCGAGGCGTCGAACATGGCGAAGTACGCGGCCGCGGAGGCCGCGATCGCCGCACTGGACGCGGCGATCCAGAGCCACGGCGGCAACGGCTTCTCCGTCGAGTACGGCCTGCTCCCGCTGTGGGGACTCGCGCGGCTGCTGCGGATCGCGCCGGTGAGCCGCGAGATGGTCCTCAACTACGTCGCGCAACACTCGCTCGGCCTGCCCAGGTCGTACTGAACACGAGGAGCTGACCATGGCGTACATGGACGAGCTGTCCGGCAACCTCATCCACCGGGTCAACGTGGGTGACAGCCTCACCAGAAGCGCCGCCCGCCGTCCGGACGGCGTAGCGGTGGTCGACGGCGACCGGCGGTTCAGCTACGCGGAGCTGAACGACTGGGTCAACCGCGTCGCCAACGCACTCGACGCGCGCGGCTACACCCGCGGTGACGCCCTCGCGCTGGCGTCCGGCAACAGCGTCGAGTTCCTCGTCACCTACTACGCCTGCGCGAAGCTCGGCGTCGTGTGTGTGCCGATCAACCTCGGCTGGCGTGCCGACGAGGTGGCGTACGTGCTCGGGCACTCGAAGGCGCGCGGCATCGTCGTCGAGGCACAGCTGGTCGCCGGGATGACAGAGGCGACCGACCAGGTGCCCGCGGTACGGGACCTCGTCGTCGCACCGGGCACTGGCGGCGACGTCGACCCGGGCCTGCTCACGTTCGCGGCGCTCACGGACGGCGCGTCGAACGCGGAACCCGAGCACGTCGTGGGCGACCGCGACCCGATCACGTACCTCTACACGAGCGGCACGACGTCCCGCCCCAAAGGCGTGGTGGGCAACCACACCGCGATCTACCTCGAGTCGATGACGATGGCCCTGGAGGCGCGGTTCGCCGAGGACGACAGGTTCGTCGCGATGATGCCGATGTTCCACACCGCGCAGCTGAACTGCCACTGCACGTCCGCCGTCATGGTCGGCGCGACCATCCACGTCCACCGCGGCTTCGACGCCGCGCGACTGCTGGAGACCATCGAGACCGAACGGATCACGCAGATCTTCGGGCTGCCGATGATGTACCGGCAGCTGCTCGACGACCCGGACATCGGCAGGCGCGACCTGTCCAGCCTGCGGCGGGCCCTCTATGCGATGGCGCCGATGCCGGAGGAGCAGCTGAAGCGGTGCATCGAAGTGTTCGACTGCGGGTTCTACCTGCTGTTCGGGCAGACCGAGATGAGTCCCACCGCGACCATCTTCCGTCCGGAGCACCAGCTGACGCACAACGGCGCCGCGGGCACGCCCGTCGTGAACGTGCAGGTCGGGATCATGGACGAGGACGGTCGCCTGCTGCCGGCCGGCGAGCAGGGCGAGATCGTCTACCGCGGCCCGCACACGATGAGCGAGTACCTCGACGACCCCGAGGCGACGGCGGCCGCGTTCGCGCACGGCTGGTTCCACTCCGGCGACGTGGGAGCGTTCGACGACGACGGGTTGCTGTGGTTCCGCGACCGGCACAAGGACGTCATCAAGACCGGCGGCGAGAACGTCGCGTCGATCGAGGTGGAGAAGGCGGTCTACGCGGCCGACCCGAACGTCGCCGAGGTGGTCGTGGTCGGGTTGCCGCACGAGCGGTGGAGCGAGGCGATCACCGCCGTCGTCGTGCCGAAGCCCGGCGCGCGGGTGGACGAGCGCGCACTGATCGACGCGGTCAAGCGGCTCGTCGACCCGTACAAGGCACCCAAGGCGGTCATCGTCTGCGACGAGCTGCCGCGGACGTCCACGGGCAAGGTGCAGAAGAACGTCGTACGGCAGCGGTACGCCGAACACTATGCCGGTGCGTCGGCATGACGGAGACGACGGAGTCGCGCACGCGCACGAGGGACCCGGCGCGCAAGGAGCGCATCCTCGCCGCCGCGGCCGATCTGGTTGCGCACAACGGCTACCACGCGGTGGCGATGGCGGACATCGGCGCGGCCGCCGGCGTCACGGGATCGGCGATCTACCGGCACTTCGACAGCAAGTCCGCTCTGCTCGTCGCTCTCTTCGACCGCGTCATCGACGGGCTCCTGCGCGACGCACGGAACATCGTGCACGAGGTGTCCGACCCGCGGCCGGCCCTGGACCGGCTGATCGCGGGACAGATCGAGTTCGTCGTCGCCGACCGGCAGCTCGCACAGGTCTACTACAACGAGATCGCCAACCTCCCCGACGCCGACCGCCGGCGGCTGCGCCGCAAGCAGCGGCTCTATCTCGAGGAGTGGGTGCACCTGCTCGCCGAGCTGCGTACGGATCTCGTGGACGCCGAGGTACGCGCGATCGCCCACGCGATGATCGGTGCCATCCAGTCCAGCCTGTTCCACAACACCGGCCTGCCCGAGGACCGGCTTCGTGACCTGCTCGCCCGCGCCGCCCGGGCGGTCCGCGCATCCTGACGCCGCTGTGACGATGGACGCGTACCGGCGACGAGCGGTCAGCCGAGCGCTCTCACCCCAGCGGTGTGCGCGGGGTGTGGCTGTGCCCGCGGAACTCGGCGACGACCTCGCGGGCGCCGTCCTCCCGACCCGGAACACCGTGACGTCGTAGATCCCGTGCCGGCCGTAGCGCACCCGATCCCGCGCCTCGGCGACGAGCACGTCGCCCACCCTCCACGGGCGTGACGAACACGATGTCCGCCTTCGCCGCGACGGTGACGTAGCCGTGGCTGTTGCACGCGCAGGGGAACGCGGTGTCGGCGAGGGTGAAGACGTGGCCGCCGTGGCGGCTGCCGTGCCCGTTCAGCGTCGACCGGGTCACCCGCATCGAGGTGTCGGCCTCGCCCGGTTCGCCGGGTACGGCACCGCGCGCGACACCAACGCGCGCCACCGGACCCTGCTCGACGGGGCGGCCGCTGCCGAGTCCGCGTGGCGGGCGGGAGTGCGGGCGGCCAGGTGGGGCTCGGTCGCCGGCAACACGGCGGGTCTCGGGCGCAGGCGTCGTGCATCGTAGTGCTCAGCGTGGGGGGCACCCGTGTCGCGTCGGGAGCGATCGACGTCGCGACGCTGATCACGTTCCTGCTGTACATCTTCTACCTGATCGCTCCGATCCAGGAGCTCGCTACGGCCGTCCGCCAGTACCAGACCGGTGCCCCGGCGGTGAGTCGTCACCCGCGGCCGCTGCTGCTCGACGAGGCGACCTCCCAGCTGGACGCGGTCAACGAGGCCGCGCTGCGCGACATCTCGCCGACGCCGCGGCCACGACCACCGTCCTCGCTGTCACCCACCGGCTGTCCATGGTCACCATGGCCGACCGGATCGTGGTCATGGACGCCGGTCGTCCGCGCGATCGATACGCACGCCGAACTCGCCGCCCACCCCCTTCCTCGCCACCGCCTGAACCGCGCAGCACCGCAGCGAGTGACCGTCCGCGGGCGGTCGTGGCGCGCTGCCGTCCACATCGTGAGACGCGGTGGCCCGTACCGGCTCGTAACCGACGTCGCTGGACGACTTCGACGCCCGCTCGCATTCCGTTTGCTCCACGTTCCCTTTACGGCATTCGGTGAGTAAGTCCGGGCACCTAGCTTCGTTGGTTGGAAAACTTCACATCTCCAGAGGTGCCTATGGAGCAAACCCCCGCTGTCCGAGCCCGTGGGATCGGCAAGTCCTTCGGCGACGTTGTAGCCCTCGACAACGTCGACCTCGACGTCATGGGGGGTCAGGTTCACGGCCTCGTCGGGCCGAACGGGGCGGGGAAGACGACCCTGCTGGGTCTCCTCCTCGGTCTCGCCGCGGCAGACAGCGGCGAACTCGAGATCCTCGGTACGCGCGTCGGCCGGGCGCTGACGGTGCCGGACGGGGTCGCGGGCTTCGTCGACGGGCCGGGGATGTACCCCTCGTTGACACCCAAGCAGAACCTGGCGGCTCTCGCATCGCTTCGCGAGGGCGGGACCGAGGACGTCGACGACGTGCTCGAGCAGGTCGGCCTCACCGACGTCGCGGACGACCGGGTCCGTGGGTTCTCACTCGGCATGCGGCAGCGCCTCGGGCTCGCCGCGGCGCTGCTCACCCGGCCGCGACTGCTCGTGCTCGACGAGCCCGCGAACGGCCTCGACCCGGCCGGGACCCGCCACGTCCACAAGGTGATCACGGGGCTCGCCGCGAACGGCACCGCGGTGATCCTCTCGAGCCACCGGATGGACGACCTCGCGGCGCTCTGCTCCGAGGTCACGCTCCTTGCCATGGGGCGGGTCGTCTTCACCGGCACGGTGGGCAAGCTCGCGGCCGAGAGCGGAGAGCTCGACTACCGGCTGCGGACCTCCCGGCCCGACGACGCCCGCCGCGTCGCGACCGCGGCGCCGGAGATCCGCGTGCTCCTCGAGCACGACCGGCTCCCACGACAGGACGCGGAGACCCTGGTCGTACGCGGTCCGGTGTCGGCACTCGACGAGCTCGTCGTCCGTCTCGTCGGCGCCGGCGTCGCGGTCCGTGAGCTCGCGCCGGTCGTGGCGCCGCTGGAGGCGGCCTTCCTGGCCCTGACCGACGGTGACGGCGACCGCGGTCCCGCGGCGGAGGACGAGGTGGCGAGTCGATGACCGCCGTCGCGCTCGCCCCGCTCGCCGCGCGCCCGGCGCCGCTGCGGTCAGCCTTCCGCTTCGAGCTGGTCAAGCTGCTGTCGCAGTGGCGGGTGCGGGTCCTGCTGCTGGCCTGCTGCATCGCGCCCGCAGGGTTCGTGGCAGTGGTCAGTCAGCAGAGCTCGCTGCCCGCCGACACGGTCTTCGGCCGTTGGATGAACTCGACCGGCTGGTCCGGAGCCCTGGTCGTGCTCGCCTTCGGGTGCGAATGGGCGCTTCCGCTGCTGACGTCGCTCGTCGCCGGTGACGTCTTCGCGGTCGAGGAACGGCTCGGCACCTGGCGGCACCTGATGGTCGCCGTCCGCTCGCCGCGGCGGATCTTCGTCGCCAAGGCGCTCGCGAGCGTGTCGGTGATCCTGCTGCTCGTCGCCGCCCTCGCCGCCTCCGGCATCGTCGGTGGCCTCGCGTCGGTGGGCAACCGGCCGCTGGTCGGCTTGGACGGTCACTCGTTGAGCGGGTCGGCGGCCGCTGCCCAGGTGCTGCTCGCCTGGTTGTGCGTCCTCGCGCCGACACTCGCGTTCGCCGCCGTCGGGCTGCTCGGCTCGGTGGCGCTCGGGCGTTCGCCGATGGGGCTGCTGATGCCGGCCCTGCTCGCCGTACTGCTGGCGCTCATGCAGATGCTGCCGCTGCCCGTCGCGGTTCGGCTCGCGCTGCCCAGTCAGGCCTTCGTCGCCTGGCGGGGCCTGTTCACCGAACCGGCGCAGACCGGCCCACTGGTGGTCGGCATCGTCGTCGCGCTCGCGTGGGCGGCCGTGGCGACCGCGGCGGCGTACCGGATCTTCATGCGCCGCGACTTCACCGACATGGGTGAGGACGGCAACGGCCGCCGGGTCGTCGTGGCCGGGCTGCTCCCGCTCGCGGCACTCACCGCGGTCTCCGTCCTGGTGGTCGCGGTCGCCACGCCGGCCACCGGCTCCGGGATCGAGAAGGCGAAGGTGGAGCGTTCGCTCGCCACCGCGTACGGCCACCTCTACCGGCTCCAGACCGAGGAGCTGCACCGGCCCGCGGTGACCGAGGCGCAGCTGCGGACGCGCGCGTCCTGCGACAAGGGCGGCACCCCGGTCGCCGACGTCGGCCCCGGCAACGACTGGCGCTGCGTCGTCTCGTGGCACCTCCCTGGCGCGACCCAGGTCGGGTCCGCCATCTACCAGCTCGACGTCACCGCCGACGGGCGGTACGTCGCAGACGGCGACGGACCGAACGAAGTCAACGGCTTCTTCCAGGTCCGCGCGCCGTATGGGGACGCCCCCAACCCCCTGTGGCAGTTCGACGGCCTGGTCGACCTGCTCAACACACCCGGGAAGGACTGACACATGCACGTCAGACGCAAGCGCCGAGCCGTAACGAGGGGCCGCTTCCGGTTCCTCGGGAACGGCAGGCCCGCTCGCATCCTGATCGCCGGTCTCGCGGCCTTCGCCGCCGCCGGCGGTGGAGTGGCCTACGCGAGCACCGCCGTCTTCGGCAACCAGCAGGTGGGCGGCGAGTACGCCAACGGGACCCAGGTCTCCGGTGACCAGATCGTCAAGCCGCTCGGAGACCGCCTGGTCACCAAGTTCGGCAAGTTCATGGCCTCGTCGGTCAGTCCCGACGGGCGTTACCTGGCGGCGACCAGCACCGACAGGTCTGTGGTCCTGCAGATCTTCGACCTCTCCACCTACAAGCTCGTCTGGACGGTCGGCACGGCCTCCGGCGTCAACACGCGACTGACCGACGGCAGCGTCGGCCAGGAGGACCCGACGTTCTCGCCTGACGGCAAGTTCCTGTGGCTCCCCGAGACCAACGGGCTCACCCGGTTCGCGGTGAACCCCGACGGCAGCCTCGGCGCGGCGACCTCCGTCCCGATCCCGGCGACGAACGGTCACTCGGCCCTGGTGGGCAAGACCGCCTACTCGCCCGACGGGTCGACGCTGTACGTCGCCGTCAACGGGCAGAACACGGTCAAGGCGCTCGATCCCTCGACCGGCGCCGTCAAGTCGAGCTGGGACGTCGGCATCGCGCCTCGTGACCTCACCTTCGTCGGCGACAAGCTCTACGTGAGCGACGAGGGCGGCCGCCAGGCGCAGTCCGGCGACACCACCATGGGTTCCTACGGCACCAACGTGCCGGCCAACGGGTACCTCGGCACGTCCACGACCGGCACGGTGAGCGAGATCGACACCGCGGACGGCTCGGCCGCCGTCAAGTCCATCGACGTCGGGCTGCACCCCACCGCGCTGTACAACGCCGGCAACGCCTTGTTCGTCACCAACGCGTTCGACGACAGCATCTCGGTGATCAACACGGACACGGACAAGGTCGAGCAGACCATCGACACCAAGCCGTGGCCGTCGTCGAAGGTCGGATTCTCACCCACCGGCATCACGCTGACCAGGGACAACCACCTGCTGGTCACGCTCGGCCGGGCGAACGCCGTCGCCGTCTACCAGTACCACGGCGACCCGCAGGAGCCGGTGAACTACATCGGCCTCCTGCCGACCGACTACTACCCGGCGGACGTGGCCACGGTCGGCGACCAGATCGTCGTCACGAACACCCGCGGCATCGACGCGCGGGGCCCCGAGCTGTCCTACAACAAGGGCCCGGGCACCGTGGTGGCGAGCGGTCACGGCACGCACAGCACCACCGGCTCGCTGACCCGCTTCACGCTGCCCAGCGATCAGGACATCGCGAAGTACACCCCGACGGTCTTCGCCCAGAACGGCTGGACCAAGAACGACGTCGCGCAGGCCACCGGTCCGAAGAAGGCGGCCGTGCCGGTGCCGAGCCGCATCGGTGACCCGTCGACGATCAAGCACGTGTTCATGCTGGTCAAGGAGAACCGCACCTACGACCAGGTGTACGGCGACGACAGCCGCGGCAACGGCGACCCGACGCTGGCGCAGTTCGGCAACAAGGTCACGCCGAACCAGCACGCGCTGGCCAAGCAGTTCGGTCTCTACGACAACTTCTACGACGTAGGCACCAACTCCGCCGAGGGCCACAACTGGATCATGCAGGGTGACAACCCGGAGTACACCGAGTCCTCCGCCGGCGAGTACATCCGCAGCTACGACACGGAGGAGGACGTGCTGGGCCACCAGCGGTCCGGCTTCCTGTGGACCGCTGCACAGGACGCCGGGGCGAGCGCCCGCAACTACGGCGAGTTCGAGTACACCGAGGGCAAGCCGGCCGGTTCGACGTGGCAGCAGTACTACTGCGCCGCGAAGAACGTCGACAGCGGCGGTGACCCGGCGCAGCTGACCGCTCCCGGTCTGAAGGGCAACTACGGATCGGTGATCCCGTCGCTCAACGACATCGCCAACCACACCTCGCCGCCGTTCGACACCTCCATCCCGGACATCTACCGCTACCAGATCTGGAAGCAGGACTTCGAACAGAACGGTCCGTCCAACTTCAACATGATGTGGCTGTCGAGCGACCACACCGGCGGTACGGCCGATCCCGAGGCGCAGGTCGCCGACGGTGACGTCGCCGTGGGCAAGATCGTCGACACGATCTCGCACAGCAAGTACTGGAAGGACTCCGCGATCTTCGTGGTCGAGGACGACAGCCAGGACGGCCCGGACCACGTGGACGGCCACCGCGCGCCGATCCAGGTGATCAGCCCGTGGGCCCAGCACGGCAAGGTCGACAGCACCTACTACTCGCAGATCACCATGGTCCGCACGATCGAGCAGATTCTCGGCGCCCAGCCGCTGAACCAGAAGGTCGCCGCGGCCTCGCCGATGACCGGCGCGTTCACCGACAAGCCCGACTACACCCCGTTCACCGCGCTGCCGAATCAGGTCCCGCTGACCGAGGGCGTCGTCACACCGCCGGCCTGCGGCCCGGACACCCTCGGCAAGACAGGTACCGCGGCGCAGAAGCTCAACGCGGCGGAGGCCCAGAAGACCGCGGTGCCGGCCTCGGAGCAGGCCGTCGCCAAGCAGTGGGAGAGCTGGACCAACAACCAGCACCTCTCCGGCAACGGCGCGGTTCCGGACTATGCGCACCCCGCACAGATGAACCGCTACACCTGGTACCAGACGCACGGCTGGAAGACCCCCTACCCGGGTGACTCCAAGATCTACGCTCCGGCGGAGGTCCCCGGCGGTGCGATCCCGGGCGTCGAAGGAGATCACTGATCAGGACGACTGATCGTCACGGCTGACGCGTAGCGCCGGCCTACGTCCCGAACGGCCCGCCGGTGATCCCGGCGGGCCGTTCGGCGTCTCTTTCCGCACGGGGGCTCGCACTCCGGCGGTAGGTTCGGGTGGTGAGTCGCAGCATGATCCGCGGCGGTCAGCGGATCCCCGTCCGGTCCGCGGGTACGGGACGGGCCGCGAGCGTGTCTCGGGCTACCCTCGTCTCGTGGCCTATGACGAGGACCTGGCTGACCGCATCCGTGAGTTGGTCGGCGCGGAGCCGAACCTGACGGAGATGCGGATGTTCGGCGGGCTGGCGTTCCTCGTCGGTGGGAACATGGCGGTCGCCGCCGACGGCAAGGGCGGGGTCATGGTCCGGGTCGACCCGGCCGACTCCGACGAGCTCGTCGAGTCCGGCGACGCCGAGCCGTTCGTCATGCGCGGTCGACCGATGCGCGGGTGGCTGCACGTCGCCACAGAACACCTCCGAACCAGGAAACAGCTCGCCCGCTGGGTCGACCTGGGTGTCGGGTATGCGCGTTCTCTGCCGCCGAAGTAGCTACCTGACCTTTCGGCCGGCCTCGGCGAGGTCGCGCAGGCAGAACAGCTCGAAGCCCACGAGCACGGCCACGGCCACGACCAACAGCGCCTGCTGCAGGGCAAGGACGTTCGTCTAACCTTCCCCGATGGATGCGCGGAACCCGAAGCAGACGGTGCGGGAGGGGTACGACGCTGTTTCGCACCTCTACAGGGACGACGGCGGCGAGGACGGCCGGTACGCGGCGTGGCTCGCGGCTCTCGATTGGTTGCTGCGTCCGGGCGCGGCCGTCCTCGACCTCGGCTGCGGTTGCGGCGTTCCCGTCGCTCGCTCCCTCACCCGAGACGGCTTCCAGGTGACGGGCGTCGACTTCAGTGAGGTACAGGTAGAGCGGGCACGTGCCCTCGCACCGGCCGCCACCTTCGTGCATGCCGACGTCACCGACATCGCCTTCGCCGCGGAGACGTTCGACGCGATCGTCTGCCTCTACACGCTCATCCACATTCCGCTCGACGAGCAACCGCCGCTGCTGCACCGCATCGCCGACTGGCTACGGCCGGGCGGATGGCTGCTTGCGACGACCGGACACCACGCCTGGACGGGAACGGAACGGAACTGGCTCGGTGGGTCTGCGCCGATGTGGTGGAGCCACGCCGACGCGGACACCTACCGCACGTGGATCGCCGACGCCGGGCTGCACGTCACGTCCGACGAGTTCGTACCCGAGGGCGACAGCGGGCACCAGCTCTTCTGGGCACGTCGCCTCATCGGGCGTCGGCCGCGGGCCCGCCCCAGTCGGTGACGCCGCCGGATACCGCGATGTGCACCATCGTCTCGTCGTCCGCCGCGCCGTGCCAGTGCTCGACGCCG